>JBDOMS010000611.1:3185-11520 GCA_039831735.1 Pirellulales bacterium | reverse complement strand
CTCAAATCCGCTATACAATGCAACGACATCGGCATCTGATGTGATCTTCTCATCCGCCACACATTCAAGCAAAGCTAGAGCAAGCCGCTCGTGGACTGGCAAATCAGTGATATCAAGCAAGGCTTCCGTAAAGCCAAAGACTTGAATCCCCTTTAAGAGCCTCGCGTCATCAGCTGCCACAAGAGCTGTTACGTCTCCAATTCGATCTCGGACCATTGCCCAATCAAGAGCATGATCAATCAGCAACAAGAGGGCATCACCGTTTGAGATATTATACAGATGTACAGCCGTGTCGAGTAAATGCTCAAGCTGTTCTGATATCTTGGACGGGGTCATTGAGAGGCCACTCCACCGTGAGCCCAAACATTGGGCACGGATATGCGAGAATCAAAATCCGGATGTTCGAAGCCTACGACTCACCGATCACTTATTCAAGGAGTAGACTGCCCTGAGGGGATCAGAGGTCAACGAACAATCTTTTGGGGGTCCACTTTTTCTGGACGATCGGCAAGAGACGAGATTGGCGTAGCTTTCATGGGACCATGAAAAGCCGCTACATTTCCAGGCATAATAACGCCCCACACCCGTTCCTGATAAATAGAAAGCGCGTGCAACGCGTGACCAAGTGGCCCTACCTTCCAGTCTCGATTCACCTCTCGTGCGAGTGCTGAAGTCAGGAATTCAGTCGCTGCAATCACTCGAGAGTGATAGAGCATTTCTTGATCGAGTGACGCGACAAGCCACTCGAGAATATGTCCCGTTGTTTGCACTTTTCGATCAATGTCATCATCACGATCAGCCGGATACTTAAACCATTCCGTACTGAACGAACCATCTCGGTTCAAGAGCCGAGAAAGAGCAAGAACCTGATAGTCTCGAACATACTTATCTGCTCTACGATAGACACCATCTAATTGTCCTGTTGCCTTCAGGCGTCGCTGACACCCATACGACAAACCAAATAGTCGATGCGTCCCTCCACAAGCAACTCCTCGAATTGGCTGCTCAATCTCTTCTTCCATCAAACGCTTGAGTGACCACAACTGACCATCACGACTTTCCCACTGAGAATCTGTGTGCAGGTAGTGCGCAAGAGATATAAGAGCGAAGGTCAGTTCTGTACCAGATTTACACGAAAGCTTTTCTTCCTCGATCAGATCTGAAACAGTAAAGGATTGAGAATCTAATGTAATCGGGGAATGTCTTGAAACTCTGCACTGTGCAAGGATGGCTAAATATTGTGCTGAGTGCCCCTGAAGGCCGACACCATACAACGCTTTTGGGTGATCGTCCTTAGTTACTAACATCACCTGACCGCGGCATCGCCCTCCCATGTTCATCCATCCGATGGCGTTCACTGGCGTCCCGCGGGGACCACCCACCCTGAGTTGAGATGGTATACCAAATGCCACAAAACCATGCATGACTTCCCACGGAGAATGCTGCGCTGTGTTGAGCGGACGACGTTGATACGCATTCAGTGTTCGGCTAATACCCACTCGAAGGCGTTCCAGTCTTCGTGACTTCGGAGGTTGCGGCCCCGTTGGCTTCCGAACTGCATAAGGGTTCGCACTGGGGCTGTCTTGAAGCACTGACTTCTTTTTATAGGAGGGATCAATTGCGTCGTTCGCTGCTTGTTTGAGAACATTTGATACAGAGTCAATCAGGTCATGCATCTCATCCCAAGAAGAGATTGAAAATGATGCCTCAGAACCTTTTTTTGAAATCAATGCTCTCGATGATGCAATCTCATCAACGGTTGCCGGTGGAGGCGTCGGAACGTTGATAAACCTTGGCGTTGGCTCTGCTCTCTGGATAAACCGATCAAGGAATCGTTTTGGCTGGGCCGCCATGAGTGTGCCATAGAAAAATATCCCCGAAAAACAGGACCACAATAAAAGAATGGGGAGGGGTCGAAGTGCAAAACTCTTCCTCTGGTCGACAGGGCAACGTTGGCAGCTAGCCGAACATTGCGGCCTGTTAGTGGGAGTCTTCACAGCGTTTTTCGTCATGACTTGTAGGAGGCTTCGAACCAAATACCAACACGGGTTTGCTATCGGCTGAATAGCCTTTCATAACCCGGTCGCGTCACCTGTTGATCCCCAAGTCTCAATAAACGGCTCTACCGTCATAGACGGAATTTTTTATCCTGCTTCAACTCATGTGCCCAAAAAGATGAACTTTCTTCCAGTTCACGCCAAAACGCGATCTCATTCTCTCGCTTTGAAAAGATTCCCTCAAGAAATCTAAAAGACTTTGCGAAGTGTTTCAGCCATGGACCAATCGGGCTCTGACGAAGGGTCCGCTGCCCAGTTGCGCCAGCGGTTCACATCATTACCAAGATCTCGGCCACTCACATTCTTCAATGATGTCACTGCGCGATACTGCACTGCAGGGTCAGGATCTTCAAGGGCTTTTGCTAAGACTGGAATAGCTGACTCCTCCTTGGAAGAACCCAACATTCGCACTGCACGAAGACGCACATCAATGTCGGTATCAGTCTGATAGCGGTGGGACAATAGCTCAACAGATTCGTCACCACCCCTTTTTCCCCACGCATCACATGCTGCCATTCTTACTTTTGAATCCGGATCTTCCAGCGCGCCTCGACATATTGAAAGGGCTGAAGGAGTGTCGAAGGTATTTGCGATCTCGAGAATCCTCATGCGTACACGAGGATCATGTTCTGCGAGCATTGATTGGACGAGCGTTTTTGTAAAGGATTCTTGCTCAGGGATCTCAGTGCGACGCGCCTTCGATGCTGCTTTTTTGATTTTTTCAATTCTTTGGTCTGCCGTTAACCCATACTTTTCCTGCAGTCGCTCCGACTGGCTCACGCTTTCCCACGGCATCTTCCAACTTGTTGATTGCGCACAGCCTGGCAGGAATACCAAAATGGCGATCGTGAAAGCCTGGAAAAATACAGAGCGATGTCCGTAGAATAATTTTGTTTCACTATACATTTCATCCAGACCATACCGGCCCTTTCGATGTCAAACCAGACCATCTGTGAGACAAAAGAAAAGCCCTCAAGTCCCCAATTTTTTGTAGTTCAACATTATTTTGCGGAAAAACCCTATCCTCTCACTCGACTCATGGGAAACCAGCTACATTTGCTCTTTCGCTCGATTATGAAACGTGGTCGCATGTGAACATGAGTAAGAGATCACTTTGTCTGATCGGCTTCCAGATTACTGTGGCCATCATATCGCTAAGCGGGTTGTTGACGAATGCCGACACGTTGGGCTCCGAGTGGCTGAAGGTAGACGTCCGCACTTCCGATTCATCTCGTCATGTGATTGAAGGTTTAATCAAAGCAGAAGCCGTTGATGGGTGTGTGCTATTGGAACAACTTGATGGCGAGCTTCATCTCTTACAACCCGACATCATTGTTTCTCGCAGAAAAATACCACCTCCCCCTCCTTTTGCGTCACCACAAGAAATGGGGCAAGCGATTCTTGGTGAACTTCCAGCAGGATTTAATATACTCACCACCAAACACTATATCTTGTGTTTCAATACGAGACGTCAATATGCTCAATGGATCGCAGCTCTTTTTGAACGACTCCATGATTCATTCATAAATTATTGGGGGCGTGCCGGCTGTAAAATTGAAACACCCAAACAACCACTTGTTGTAATTATATTTTCTGATCGCCAAGAATACGAACAGTATGCGACTGGTGATCTTGCAGCGATATCAAATCAGGTTGTGGGGTATTACAATCTACTCACGAACAGAGTCACTACATTTGACCTCACAGGATTAGAGTCACTCCGGCCTTTCGCACAATCAAATAATTTCAAATCCGTAAACCTTCTCCAGCATCCCGCAGCAGCCAAACTCGTTGCCACACTGATCCATGAGGGCACCCATCAGATGGCATTCAATTGCGGGCTTCATCAACGTCTTGCCCCTATTCCACTATGGGTCTGCGAGGGTGTTGCAACCTATTTCGAAACACCAGATCTTGCCACTCAGCGAGGATGGCATGCGATTGGCGGAGTAAACCACCCACGCCGGGAACAATTCTTGAAACGTCACAAGCACGGCTGGCTTCAACACATTGTAGAAAATGATGAAAGTTTTCGTCATCCTGACGCAGCGATAGAAGCCTATGCTCAGGCGTGGGCTACCACCGCCTTTTTAATGAAAACAAAAAAAAGGCTTTTTGTAAGATATCTTGGCGATCTATCTACAAAAGAGGCCTGTCAACCTGACACGAAAGAACAGCGAATCAGGGAATTTGAGCAGTGTTTTGGCACCCCTGATCAAAACATGGAGCAGGATATTGCCGCCTTTGTCACTCGAATGCGATAATTTCCTCAAGGAGTACCATTAGCATAATCATTACGGTCGTAAACTTTATGGCTGAATTATGCCGAAAAGTATGAAACTATGGCCACCCAACGCACTGTCGTGCAGTCACTCAGTATCGCCCTTATCGTGTTCGTCATGTTCACGTTTATTCTTGCAGTGACGACGTATCTTGGATTTAAGGGAAAATTCGACGCTGAAGAGCAAACAAAAGCAGCAAATGAATCAGCTGCTTCTGCAAATTCCGAACTGGGGACTCAAAGGCAAAATAACCAGATTCTTATCGATGCGATTGGAATAGCGATGACTGATCCAGAAAACCCTGGTTCAGACAATCCTGAAGCGGCTATTGATAATTGGTTTACTCAAAGATTTGGTGCTTTCTCAGAGGATCCTCGCTCCTATGAGAAGCTTGCACTTTGGCTACAAGAATCCATTCGTGAAAAAGACACTCAGTTGCAAGAACGGCTGATTGAAAAGGAACGTCTCGTTTCCGATGCTCAAAAAGTCGCTGCTGATGAAAAAAAACGGGCTGATACTGCAAGTAAAAGAGTCACGGCGGTAGAAGACGAGCGCAAACAAGCTCAGGCCCAGTTTGATCAATCGGTGGCAGAACACCAAAAGCAGATGCAGGACCTTACACAGAAACTGAAAGATGCCCAGGATGAATCCACACAACTTGAAGAAATCAAACAGGCAGTAGGTCGAGCAGAAGATGTCATATCCGCACGATCTCTCGACAACTTCAAAACCGCATCAACAGTTGATCGTGTTACTACAATTCTTACCGAACTGCGGGAGAGAGAACGGGCGATCAATCGTTTCAATGCGCTGTTGGCGAAACTACGCATCTCAGACCCACAACTCCAACGAACGATCGGTGACAGCATCCCGCTCGATGAACGCATCGACGGATTTGATGGTCGTATTATTTCTGTAAATCATGCTGACCGCACTGCACTTGTTCTCAGTGATTCAACACGAGGCATGCGACCGGGATTAGTTTTTTATGTCTATAGCCCGGATGATCCCAAACCTCTTGTCGCATCTCGAAAAGGTTCTGTTGAGGTCATGAATCTTGAAAGTGATACGCTTGTCCGAATGAGGATTCGAAGTGATTCACTCGGTGATCCAATCGTGAGTGGTGATGGCGTTGCGACAAGTCTTTGGGAGGCTGGCACTCAATTCACCTCCGTCATTGTTGGTTTCGTACAAATTGATCAAGATGCGGATAGTGATCAGGATCGTCTTGAAGATCTTATTCAGGGTGTTGGTGGATCTGTGGAATTAAGTGTTACGCCACTGACTACTATGATCATTGATGCTGGCAAACCAGACAATTTGGGGCTCGAAAAACCTGATGACTGGGGAGACCGAGAGTCCAAACGGCGAGACCGTGAATTGCGCGAAGCAAATCGTCTTGGCATTCAGGTTGTGGGGATTGGTGAATTCATGCAAATGCTTGGGCTTCGTCGTGATTCTCTTGATGCAAATCGACTCCCAGATGCCAGCGTTCGATAAGAGCGAAAACCATTGCTACTTGAGCATTGAAGTTTCCCTTAACAGCGTTCTCTCGACCCGTCACACGCAGACTTGAGAGACTACTCAATCAATTGTCTACTAATTGATCGATGGACTTCTTCCACGAATTGCATGAAACAAGGACAACGTATCATGATCATCCAGCCGAAATCTCTCACACGCATGTTTGTTATCGTTTTTACAATGGTCACTCTTGGATCGGGAAACCATTTCGTATTCGGTGACGATGATACTTTCAAGCCAATTTTTGATGGTCATTCACTAGAGGGCTGGGAAGGAAAAAGTGGGTTTTGGCGAGTTGAAGATGGGGCTATTGTTGGAGAAACTACACCAGACAACCCAACGCAAGGAAATACCTTCCTGTTCTGGAGGCAAGGACTTGTTGATGATTTTGAACTTGTCCTGCACTATCGCTTGAGGAACCATAATAGTGGCATTCAGTACCGCAGCAAAGACTTCGGGAACTATGTTGCCGGAGGCTACCAGGGGGATATCCATGACGGCCAGTATTCAGGAATCCTGTATGAGGAGCGGGGGCCCAGAGGAATCATGACGAAGCGAGGGGAGCGCGTAACTTTCCCACTTCTTGGCAAAAAACAAGTTGGTGAACCAATCGGCAATCCAGATGAACTTCTCAAGCACATAAAACCTGGGGCGTGGAATGAGTTTCGGATTATCGCCAGCGGACCGAAGCTTCAACACTTCATCAATGGACAGCTCATGTCAGAAACGATTGATGAGCAACCGGATAAACGATCTATGCAGGGAGTACTTGCATTACAACTCCATGCCGGCTCCCCAATGAAAGTCGAGTTCAAAAATATTTTACTCAAGCGACTAAGGCTCTCTGATTCTCGTAAGAAGTTGGTCATGGTAGCCGGCCGCCCGAGCCACGGAACGGGAGCTCATGAATTCCGCGCTGGGTGTATGCTTCTTGAAAAATGCCTCAACGAGTATGCGGCTTCCCATGCTCTGCCACCATTGGTAACGCAAGTCTACTCAGGGGGCTGGCCTACTGACCCAACTGCTTTCGACAATGCTGATGCAATCTTTTTCTTTGCTGATGGTGGAGGTGGCCATCCCGTCTTACAACGGAACCGTCTGGCTCAAATAGATGCATTAGCCAATCGAAAGACTGGTATTGCGTGTCTTCACTACGCGGTTGAAGTACCAAAAGAAAAAGGAGGGCCCGAATTTTTGCGATGGATGGGCGGATATTTTGAGCCCTTTTGGTCAGTGAACCCCCACTGGATGCTCCAAAAGACACAACTTGCAAAAGAACATCCGATTTGCCGTGGTGTTCAGCCATTTGAAACACAGGATGAATGGTATTATCACATGCGATTCATTGATCCTCCCAAAGGACTTACACATATTCTCTCTGCCATACCCCCAGACAATACACGTGAGCGGAAAGACGGGGCTCACAGCAATAACCCAACAGTACGTGCGAATAAGGGAGCACGTGAGGTACTTGCTTGGGCATATGATCGCCCGAGCGGAGGGCGTGGCTTCGGCTGCACTGGTGCCCATTTTCATAAAAACTGGGAGAATGAAAATTTTCGCACCTTGATACTAAATGCGCTGCTTTGGACAACGGGTCTGGATGTTCCAGCCGATGGTGTATCATCAAGAGTCTCAACTGAAGAATTGAGTGCTAACCTTGATGTGAAGCAACCCCGAAAAAAGTAAAAAAGGATCTTTCATGCCAAAAATAACAGTAACAGAATCAGGTACGTTCGAGGTGCCAGCCGGTAAAAGATTAGTCAATGCCCTTGTCGATGAGTGTGGCATTGACCAACTTCATGCCTGTGGCGGAATGGGACGTTGCACAACGTGTCGAGTCCAGTTTGTGTCGGGTGAGCCATCAAAGATGTCTGCTGCCGAAAAAGAGACGCTTTCTGCAAAAGGCTTGTCTGACACCAAAGGACTTCGACTCTCATGTCAAATAACCTGTGATACGGACATGGAACTAACGGCTATAAGCCGGCTAACTGGATCAGGTCGCGAAAACTGTGGAGCTCGACCTGCTGATGACATTCAGCCGCCACCAGATTGGACCTGAATTGTAAATAATCTTTCAACCCATTGTTACTATCGCGTACTAACTCCACTGTGTTTATGCACAGTTAGGAAAAAAGTGCCAGAATCTTTTCAGCGATATCAGTGATTGAAAGTGAATGACTAACAAAGTCGGGCCTTGAACTAATGAGAATCGTTTCATGGGGTTGATTATGATCTCGCGCTCCATGGGAACCGCGAATCAAAGATGTATCAAAGGGAATACTCACCTTTGGCAGTTTTGATTTTTCAACATGAAGCTCCAGAGGGTCGTACCCGGGCTTTCGATGAATATCAATAGTGTGAGCAAAACGAGGTGCGAGCGCATCTTCATTCCAATAGTGATAGGCCTGCCAACTGTTGCCAGTACTTTCAATCACTAGACTTCCGCAACGGCTATCTTGATACTGCGCG
>JBDOMS010000611.1:0-3175 GCA_039831735.1 Pirellulales bacterium | reverse complement strand
GTGAGCCCCCTTTCAACAAGTTCATCACCACCTATCACGCAGCCAACACCTTCTTCTTTCATAAAAAGCGTTGATATGTGCTTGACAAGTTCTTGATCTTTTTTGTCATGAAGGAAAATATGACTGATTTGATGGTCAGCCAACGCCCAAGCTCTGCTCGCCGTCATATCAATAATCTCGCCCGAGTCTGCTTGCGTCACCTTCAAAAGACCAGCATCTCGAAGGATACGATTTGGAAATAAGGTATGAGCGACAGGCCGTATCTGATATTCCCCAGCTACAATGACAATCACATCATCATGCGTAGTTTTTCGATACTCTTCTACAAGATTCTCTATCTCTGCATCGAGTTTTCTACATGCTTCTAATGCTGGCTCACTATCTGGCCCCGTTCGCTGGGCAGCATAATCAAGGTGGGGCAAGTAGACCACTGCTAAGTGTGGGGGATCTTGCCGTGACGCTTCAATAAAACTCCTTGCAATCCACTGAGATGATTCAATTCCTGCGATGGGCCCCCAAAACTTATGAAGAGGAAATTCACCTAACGTTGCACGCAACTCCTCATAGAGTGAATCCGGATTGGTATGACACCACATGGTCTCTGTGCCATCTGGATTGTGTTTAGGTGCTGGTAGGCATACAAGATCTGCTGAAGCATGCTTCGACTGCAAAAGAAACCAGGCGGCTGTCTTTAGGTCAGGACGCATGGACTTCAAACGATCCCAGATTCTTGGTGATTGATGAACATCATCAGGACTAATCCACATTTCCAGATGCTTTTTTGATTGGTCGTAAAGACCATTCGCGACAATTCCATGACCTGCTGGATTCACACCAGTTGTGAGAGAAGCTTGAACTGGACAGGTGATCGATGGAAATCCTGGATCAAGGGGCACACAGCCCCCCCTCGCAGCAAGTGCTGATAAGGCTGGCATCAGATCGAGATCTTGAGATCGAAGACCAGGAATCGAAAGCAACAACACATGAGTATCAGTCATTCTTTTGTCCTACGAGAAATATGTCGTTGTAAAAATGCCAAGGAGCCTGAAGCCGACTCGAACCAGTAATGAGACTGCCGAGGAAGTTCAACATAAAGCCCCTCCTGATATTCCGAATTGAATAAAAAGTTAAAGAATGAATCAAAGTCCACTTCACCCTTTCCAAGGGGAATGTGCTCATGCCGACAAGCAAGCATGTCATCAATATGAACATTGATAATCCTGTCTTGCCAAGGCTTTAAGACCTCATTCATTGGACACTCTCCCATGCATACAAGGTGACCGACATCAATGGTAAGATGGACTTCGTATCTATCACCAAGACGCTCAATAAGCGTTTCGAATCGAGAGACTGTGTCTATAAACATGCCTGGCTCTGGTTCAAAAGCAATTCGGATATTTTTTCCGGCAGCATAATCAAGCACCTCTGCCATGCCATCAAGCAACCGTCTCCACAGCTCCCGTTCAGGAGCTGCATCATGCACGACTCCACTCCACAATGACACGCACCTTGCGTTGAGATGAGCCGCCATATCTATAGCATGTTTGAGGAATGAGATGCGTTTGTGACGCCCTTCGGCCGTAGAAGAAACCAGAGTCGGCTCATGCTTCATCCGTGCATTGAGCAAATAACGAGCCCCCGTCTCGATCACACAGGTCATACCTCGAGATTCTAAAGCACTTTTCCAAGCTGATACGTCAGTTACAACATTATCTCCTGAAGGGCTGAGTACATGTCGATCCAGAGTGATCGCCATCGACTGATAACCCATCTCATGAAGAAGGCACAGCGACTGCAGAACGTCTGTTTCACCAATACTATTTGTGCTAAATCCAACTCGCATAGTAGTTCGCTGCGTGAGTCGTCAATGACCGAACCTATGTGGGGCTTGTGTAGTATCGTCCTACATGAAATGGAACCAATAATAAAAGAACAACGATCGACCATAATTCACCACATGAAGCAAGTACAAGCACCGCATCAAGTGTGATGATTGACATAATTGCGTTGCCAACAGCGTACTGAACATTCAGCGGCGTCGGGTTGGTAATAGCAATGATATTGCGAACGATAATAAATGCGCTAAGAAGAGTCCAAAGCATAAGCCATGTTGAAAGTTGACCAGACAAAATCCACGATCGGCCAACATTCAAATTCTGATCAAATTGATTGATTGGCGTAACTAATGGGTAAAGACCGGCAACGATAAGCCCCATTAACATTACCAAACTAGCGTACGTCAGTTTGCTTACCGAACTTCTGCCAGCCTCATCTTTGGCAAAAAGCGTTATGCCACAAACATAAAGACTCATTCCCATCGGAATAAAGTATTCAGACGCACTTAGCACCTCTCCTACGGCCGTCATGCCAAGTAACCAATTCAATCCTCTACACATTCCCATTACAACCGGCCCTAAAAATATTTTTTTTGCATATCGGTCATACACCCAAACAGCTATTACTAACAAGATTCCGATTATTATTGGAAGAACGGATTGGGCCAACAATGACGTGATACCCGCAAAAAGAAGACCAACGCCGAAAAGTAAACAGCCCACGTGATGTGCTGTCGAAAGACTCACGAGCCCACTCGGCAGTGGTCGCTCTGGCCTTTCTATACGGTCCACTTCAACGTCATACACATCGTTCAGTACCATTCCGGCTGCATACAGAGATACTGACGAAGCCATAGCTGACCAACAGACCCATTCGGGCCATTCAACTATCCGAGGTCCAAAACATATCAAGTATCCGGACAAAACATCCGCCACAGCTGTTGCGTAATTTGGAAGCCTGAGTAGTTGCAGCCATGCAGAAATAGATTGAACCATAAGAACCACGCCTACACGATCACTACACCTGCCTTGCTGGCTGCAGCCAGTAGAAACTCTTTCGCTGTAGAAGCTGCTTGATCAGGCTCATCACGGTAAGGATACAGCTCCACAGTGATCCATACATCAGGTGAGTGCTCCGCAATTGCCTTGAGGACACCGACAAAATCTATTGCTCCTTCTCCGGGTACAAGATGATGATGAACTCGAGTATCAGCAATATCTTCAAAGTGATAATGACGTGTATGGTTTTTCATCCGAGGAACCCATTCTGCAGGATCTTCTCCCACACAGTAGGCATGGCCGATATCAAAATTAAGTGCAAGAAATGGATGGTCAACACG
>JBDOMS010000666.1:0-2616 GCA_039831735.1 Pirellulales bacterium | reverse complement strand
TGATATCAGGACTGTGAGTGATGCCGGTGAACGTATGCCGACCAAGAGCACCTACTTTTTCCCAAAATTGTCGAGTGGGATGGTGCTCAATCCGCTGACCTGAGTTTCACGTGAAACGGGCAAAATGGGGTGACTGCGCAAGACTGGCGGTTTCACGTGAAACATTCCCCATGCAGGTCCGAATCATGCCGATATTCCGAAAGCACGTGTTGTGCGCACGTGACCAACAATAAGGGATGTGCGCGTGGGAAGGATTTTGTGTGTAGCGAATCAGAAGGGAGGAGTTGGCAAGACCACGACCGCATCGAATCTTGCGGCGGGCCTGGCTCACGGTGGTATGCAAACACTTCTGCTTGATCTCGATCCTCAGTGCAATGCAACAACTGGCCTTGGTGCCAGTCCGGCAGATGTGCACCCGTTGGTTTCAGATGCGCCAATCTCTGAATCATTGGTCGCAACATCGATTCCCAGCCTCACGCTCCTCCCTGGAAGTCGCAGTGTTCGAGATGTGGAGCGAATCGCTCAACAGGCAAGAAGCGGATCAATGGTTTTGGAGAGTCACCTTGTTGGAGGCCTGAAGGCATGGGACTACTGTCTGATTGACTGCCCTCCCTCAATCGGTGAACTGACTCGCACTGCACTCGCAGGCAGCACCGAAGTCATCATGCCAATTCAGTGTGAGTATTTTGCGCTCGAAGGGCTCACCCAAATGATTGAGGTGATTCGCGATGTCATGCATGCCAAGCCAGGACGCCTGTCATTCGGAGGTATTGTCCTGACCATGCATGATGCTGATCTGGAGTTAACACTCGAAGTCGAACATGAGGTACGTGACTTTTTTGGGGAAATTGTATTTGAGACCGTTATTCCTCGTGATGTGGCTGTATCAGAAGCCCCGAGTCACGCGTTGAGTGTGCTCGACTATGCACCACGTTCACGAGGGGCGCGGGCCTATACGGAGTTGGTTATGGAGGTATGTGACTGTGAGTAGAGAACGACGTTTAGGACGGGGTTTGGAAGCGTTACTCGGACGGGCTGGTATGGAGACTGCATCTGCTCCTGCAACAGAGGGTTCAGCAGCTGTCGCATCGGCTCCCCCAAAAGCCTCTGATCTATCGGGAGCAGCCCGACTGATTCTGCATGAGCCAGATGAAATTGAGCAGGCAGCTTCATCGCTTCCTGCCAATGAAATCTCGGAAACGCTGATTGATGCTAACCCGTATCAGCCACGAAGCCATATTGATGATGCTGATCTTGCTGAACTGGCAGACAGCCTTCGTGAGCATGGGCTCGTTCAACCTATTGTTGTTCGAGCAACTGAGCAGCGGTATCAATTAATTGCTGGTCAACGACGTTTGGCGGCAGCTCGTCGACTTGGTTGGGAGAAGGTCCTTGTTCGTGTCTTGGATGTTGATGACCGGCAGATGTCAGAGATTGCGATCGTTGAAAATCTCCAACGTCGTGACCTCGATGCTCTCGAAAAGGCCAACAGCTTTAAGCAATATCTTTCAACCTGGAAGTGCACACAGGAAGAACTCGCCAAGCGTTTGTCAGTCGATCGATCCACCGTCGCCAATCTCATTCGGCTGCTTGAGCTTCCAGAACCCGTCCAGCAGCGACTTCGTGATGGGGCCATTTCCATGGGGCATGCTCGCGCATTATTACCACTTGGAGATGAGCAAGAACAGGAGCGACTGGTACATCGCATTGTGAGCGAAGGTCTTTCAGTTCGTGCCATTGAGTCTGAAATCAAGGAACTCCTTCGTGCCGAAGAGGCTGCCGAAGTAGGGGATGGTGAACCGATTGTTCGGCTCGATGCTGCAGAATCTCCTGTTAAAGGACCACGAAAACCAGGGCGGCCGGCCACGCGACGTGCCAGCCAGATTGTCGCTGTCGAAAATCAGTTACGGCGAGCTCTTGGAACAAAGGTCGTCGTGCACGCAAATAGCAAGGGAGCGGGCAGAATTGTGATTCCGTTCGGCAATCTGGATGAGTTCCAGAGGCTGCTTGAACACATCACGGAATGATCAAAGAGCCGGTTCATCCTGAGGCCTGTAGCAGAAGGATCAAACTGGCGATACACTTTCCATCCTCCGGGGCGTAGCTCAGTCTGGCAGAGCGCTTGGTTTGGGACCAAGAAGTCGGAGGTTCAAATCCTCTCGCCCCGATTCTTCAGGAAAGCCTTCTTTCCTGAAAGTCTCCTCGTGGAGTCGTTTCCGGTATCGTCGTCGTTGATATTCCCGGCAATGGCTGACGCATCATCTCCAGAAACATCTGATCCGATAACATGCTGTTATCCGGTTTTGCTGGTTGGGTAACCTCAACACAATTGCCCAAAAACCATAAAAACAAGCTGCACTCTTGGCCCTGAACAATATGTTGAGCAAAACCTCATGTTGGGGTACCTTGGTAGGAATTTTATTGACGCAATATTGCCAACACTTCAATATTTCGGGGGAAATATGGCCTTGTCTCGTCGCTCCCGTCGTCGCCGCACGCAACAGTCTCTTCGTCGTCATCGTATGAGGCTTGAGTCACTTGAGCAGCGCATTGTGCTCAATGCTGCGCCGGTGCTTGATGATACCGCGTCGCCTGCACTGCTTTCGATTGCCGAAG
>JBDOMS010000388.1:0-11606 GCA_039831735.1 Pirellulales bacterium | reverse complement strand
GGAACAGCTTTTCTTGCAATTTCAGCGGATGCACAGCCGATGATTGTATTTGTGACGAAAGGAAATCAACTGCAGACGCTGGACTTGAAGAACTGTCTTTACTCAAAGGCAGTACTCGATGATGCTCCTGAAGACAAAGTTGTGACAACAGGAAGACGAAAGCGTAATCCTCGCCAAGATGCTATTACGGATCTTGCTTTTTTTGAAAATAAATTGCTGGTGTCTGGGCTTCGTGATGCAGTGGCATCATCAACCGTCCGTGAACTTAGTTTTCCTTTTGCTGATCAAGAGCGTGGGATAGGTGTTCAGATCTATCATGCAGCTCATGGACGTGAAGAAGAGACATCAGCGATGCGGACCTTTGTTCCCCTCATGGTTGATGGAGAGCCAACAATCGTTGGAGCTTATGTTTGTACCCCTCTTGTCAAGATACCCGTGAGTGAGTTGACAGGCGCTACCGAAAGCGTGACCGCTACAACCGTGGCTGAACTCGGAAACCGCAATCGGCCTCTCGATATGGTTGCCTACGAGCAAGATGGTAATGAATATCTGCTTTTGAGTAATTCTGCTCGAGGTGTCATGAAAATCCCAACACACGGTCTTGGGGAAGCAACGGGGATTGTTGAGCCCGTACGTGGTGGAGGAACTGCTGGTCAGCCGTACGAGACAATTGAGTCATTAGATGGGCTGCTCGAGATGGATCTTCACAGTGACTCATCATTGCTTGTTCTCAGGCAGGATCAGAATGGAAAGCAAAACTTGGCGACGGTTCGTCTTCCTTGATGGATGGTGTGGTAAAAATGGTTCAGTAGACGTCGCAATAGACAGAACACTTGTACTCTGAAGAGATCATTCATTTTCTTTCAATTTGAGCATTTGTTCCACCCGCATCTGTTCTTTCTTGAGCGCACCTTCAGGCACGGGTAACGGTGTGAATGTTGGGTCTGCTACGAGTTCTTCTTCAGGGGGAATTTCACGCCACCTGAGTTTGCGAAACCACACAGGCTGTCCGTGGTCTTGGAGCCAGAGGCTGCCCCCTCGTGCAGTCAAGTCACCCCCGCGGATCCTCAATAACCTGATCTCTGTTTTCCATTTTGGATCCGAGTAATCAAACGAAATAATGCATTCGCCATTCATCCAATGTTCAATCACAGTGCCCTTACACCTGACTTGGCCACTATTCCATTGTCCAAAACGTTTCGTTACATCCTTGGAGGGTGCCATGCAAAAGAAGAGTGAGCCAGCAGCCTGACGCGGATTTTCACCGTAGACGCTATGGGCATTATCCAGAATCTGATACTCGTATTGCGTGGGGCGGTAATAGACCCCGGAGTTACAGCCTTTTGACACCTTCCAGTCAAAACATAACTCAAAGTCATTTGGCACGGGTGATCGTGTGTAACGCAGAGGCCCACCATGGTGTTGTCGAAAAAATGCTTTTTCCTCAATCGTCCAGTTGCCACCATGCTCCCAACCGTCAAAACTCATGCCATCAAAGAGGTCTTTGAAAACGAGTTCCTGTGCATGAGTTGTGACGATTGAACTTATTACGACCAGGAAAAAAATTGTGAATTGCATGGAAGTTGAAGATGTGGATGCGTTAGAGAGAGTGTGCCTGTAAGCGAATGGTAGCGTTGTTCACAACAGACGAATGAAATATGTTGTATAGACAGGATCACGTTGCATATGAATCATTCAAAAAACTCAAAGACAGATTGGTTTCTTCTTGGATTTGCATGTATCTTTTTTGGGCTGTCTTGGACAGGAATGTCAGTATATATGATGATAGAATTTCATAGATTCGGTGGTTCTGGATTGGCTGTTCCATATCAAGTCTTGGACATCATGTTGTGCATCATTCCGTTGATTGGAGGATTCATGTGTCTTGGTCGTGGTTTTCGAAGAAAGTCTTAGGTGTCGAGTCTTTTAACTGCCTACAGTACTATTCCCTGAGGTCATTCGTCTGCGAGGGGTATTGTTTTGCAGCCTGATGAGTGTTGGTACAGTGAGTAGAAGATCCATGACTGGGCTATTGGGTCATGTCTGCACAAAGAAGAGTATCAATGACTAAGGCATTAGAAACATTTCATATACGTCCAGCTGTGCGTGCAGATGCTGATGGTTTTATTCAGCTTGTCCTTGAACTGGCGGCTTTTGAAAAACTCACCCCACCGGATGTGTTGGCTCAGGCTCGATTAATTGAGGACGCGTTTGGTGATTCACCGCGCATTGAGGTCTGGCTCGCGTTTATGGAGCATGACAAAGAGCCTGTGGGGTATGCAATTTTTCTTGAAACATATTCAAGTTTTCTGGCTCGTCCAACATTCTACATTGAGGATGTGTTCGTCCGAGAGACATTTAGGCGGCAAGGCATCGGTCGAGCTCTTTTGGATAAAGCAGTTGTGTTGGCTGCTCAACGACGATGTGGAAGAGTGGAGTGGACTGCTCTGGACTGGAATGTCAATGCTCAGAAAGTGTATGAAGAAAAGTATCATGCACAGCATTTGAAAGAGTGGTTTCTGTATCGAATGAATGAGACGCAAATCACTGACCACTTGAACCATCGTATGACGAACAATGATGAATGATGGTGTCGGCGGTGGGCGTACAACCCTATGCAGTGAACTGCTCGGATTCCATGGGCAGCCGGTGAGACGGTGCACCCACCCATACAGCGAAATCGGTGCATGGGTGATGTGTGAAGCTATTCGCGTAGATGTCTCGGTTTGCCGTGAGTTCCCGGATGTTGGTTGCGGATGTGACGGCAACAGGAAATATTACTACCACGATCCAAAACTACGTGCTCTCATTGGTTCATGCTCTTCAAATCACTTGCGGGGGGACACATCGTGTTGTGTCTTTTGGGGTCACTTACTCCCAACATCCGGTTTCGGCATTGGGAACACTGAATTATCAGATGTCTGTTGGAGAAGTAGATTGACCGCTTGATTCACGATATCAGGCCGTTCTTTCGCAATGTCCGAAGATTCGCTTGGGTCATTTGCAAGATCATAGACCTCCCATGCCGTCGGTTGGACGCGTTTGTTTTTCAGGTTGCGACGCACAACTTTCATGTCACCTATCCTCACTGCCATTTGACCTCCGTACTCTGGAAATACCCAGAGGAGTGGTGAGGGCCGCTTTTCTATAGAGCGGTTGTTTTTTAAGAGCCCCCACAGGCTGGTGCCATCGAGTCTGCTGGGTGGTGTAATGCTTGTGATATCGCAGACTGTTGGAAAAATATCCGGAAACCATGCAGGTGTGTTAATCACACGACCTGCATGCTGTTGATGTGGCAAGCGGACAATCAATGGAACGCGAAGTCCACCTTCATACACACTGCCCTTGTAGCCGCGCAAATGTGCTGTGCTACTAAAAAATGTTGCATCAACACCCCCAATGTGGAAGTTTGGATCGTTCCGGCCTTCGTGAGTAGTGCCGTTGTCGCTGGTGAACATGATGATCGTCTTGTCCATAAGATTATTTTTTTTGAGGGTGTCTATGATTCGTCCAACATGGTCATCCAGTTCTGCAATCATGGCAGCATATCCTGCTCGTGGACGTGGATGTGGAAGGTAGGCATTGCCCCCTCGATACGGAATCTCATCCCATGATTCTGGAAATCGATTCACAGTATCGATGGGTGGATGCATCGCAACGTGTGGTTCGGTAAAAGGCAAGTACAGAAAAAATGGTTTTTCTGCATGATCAGTGATGAATTGTTCTGCCTCCGCGACAATGGGGCGGGAGGCATATGTTTCAGCAATCCAATCCTTCATTCGCACTTCACCATCAGGTTGTTTTGCATGCCCAGGGATTGGGTGCCGGTTGATCTCAATGCGTTCATCATTGCGCCACAGGGAGGCGGGATAAAAACTGTGAGCGACCGCTTGGCAGTTGTATCCAAAGAACAAATCGAAGCCTTGTTTGTTTGGATCACCAGTACTCCCAACGGGGCCAAGGCCCCATTTCCCCATGGCGCCTGTTGCATAGCCAGCCTGCTGTAACAATTTCGGAAATGTGACTGCTGTCGGCTGGAGCGGGTACTGTCCTTCCGAGAATTCTGGAAATGCTAGTTTTGCTTGACGATTGCCACGAACTTCAGCATGTCCGAGGTGCAGTCCTGTCATCAGTACACAGCGAGCCGGTGCACAGACAGGTGCACCTGAATAAAACTGAGTGAAGCGAGTTCCTTCTCGGGCAAGTTGGTCAATATGTGGGGTGGGTATTTTCTTCTGCCCATAGCATCCAAGTTCACCCCATCCAAGGTCATCCGCAACAATCAGAACGATATTTGGTTGTTTAGCAGCAAACCCAGACGTTGCACACAAGAAAGCTGCGATCAGAAAAAGGATGATGTGATACATGGATGCCATGAGAGGCCCTCATAGGGTTTGGTTGTGTGATTTTGCAGAGAGTTAACTCTACGAAAAATGATGACGTATTTCCCAAAAGCGTATGATAATGGAAAATCATCGTTCTTGGATCCAGGAACGTAAAATTGGGTGTTAGCCTTTCTTGAGCAAGCGAAATGCGACTTTTGAGTTGGAATATTCACAAAGGAATTGGGGGACAGGATCGGCGGTATTCGCTTCATCGAATCATCGATACGATTGAGTCAGAGAACCCGGATATCATTTGCTTGCAGGAAGTCGATCGTCATGTTCACAGAAGTCATTTTGATGATCAGCCACGCTTGCTTGCGAGCTACTTTCGATGTCAGTCAATGTTTCAGTCGAATGTGCAGGTGGGTAATGGAGCATATGGCAATCTTGTGCTTTCGCGTTGGCCAATCGTAAGCCGACACCGAGTTTCACTTCGAAAAGGAAGCCGGAAGCCACGGGGGGCGCAGTTACTTCTTATCGCTTCACCCGAAGGTGGAGTTCATCTCATCCATACACACCTTGGTTTGATGGAGAAAGAACGGCAATGGCAGATAGAAAGACTGACGGGACATGCACTGTTCCCATCCTTGGACACACTTCCAACTCTTGTCGTTGGTGATTTTAATGACTGGCGTGATTCGCTGTGGAAGCAGCATCTTTCGGATCAGGGGTTTGCGCAAGTGACGCATCCTGTCCGTCATTTTAAGAGTTTTCCGTCATGGTTGGCAGTTGGCTCTCTCGACAAGGCATTTGCACGAGGACCACTCCACATCCATCATGCACGTATGGTGAAAACCAGTCTTTCAAAAGTTGCCAGCGACCATCTTCCTCTCGTGATTGATTTTCATGTGAACAGTTGCCACACAAAATACGGTGCAGCGGAATCAGGGAATCACGGGAAAAAATGAGACTATTCGTCGATTGTCGACAAAGCTTGCTGTGCAGCACGAATAGTTGATTGGATATTTTCTTCAGTGTGTGTACTAGAGAAGAAAAGCGCTTCGTATTGACTGCATGGCATATAAATTCCTTGTCGTATCATTTCCCAAAAAAACATGGCATACCTTTTTGTATTTGATTGAGAAGCCAGTTTCCAACCGGTTACGGGTATGCCGCCCGGTTCGTTCTGAAAAAACATTGTCATCATGCTTCCAACACGTGCGATCCATACAGGAATATTGTTTTCGAGAGCGGCATTGCGAAAGCCATCTTCGAGTTGTGCTCCATGGTGTTCAAGTTGAGCGTAGGGAGAGTTTTCTCGAAGCTCTTCAATTGTGGCGGTGCCAGCTGCCACAGCAAGTGGATTGCCAGAGAGTGTGCCCGCCTGAAATACTTTACCAGCCGGTAACACATGATCCATGATTTCAGCACGTCCGCCGTAGGCTGCAAGAGGAAGGCCACCTCCAACAATTTTGCCAAGCGTTGTGATGTCTGGCGTACAACCAAGAATTTCCTGAGCTCCGCCAAGCGCGAGACGAAAACCAGTCATCACTTCGTCAAAAACAAGGATCGCCCCATGCTGATCCGTGACGTGTCGAGCTGCTGTCAAAAACTCTTTCGTCGGTACGACGAGGCCCATATTCCCCACAACAGGCTCAAGAAGAACTGCTGCAATTCTATCGCCTTTTGATGCAAATAATGATTGTAATTGTTCTACATCATTATATTCGAGAACAATGGTATCTTGAGCTGTTCCTTGTGTAATGCCAGGGGAATCGGGGACCCCAAGTGTCGCTGCTGCTGAGCCAGCTGCAACGAGAAGACTGTCAGCATGGCCATGATAGTTTCCAGCAAATTTCACAATCAATTCACGACCAGTGAAACCTCTCGCAAGTCGCACGGCGCTCATTGTTGCTTCGGTCCCACTGCTCACCAAACGGACTTTTTCTACACTGGGGACACAATCGATTATCAGTTGGGCGAGGTGTGTCTCAGCCTCTGTCGGAGCACCGTAACTTGTGCCAGTTGCTAAGGCACGTTCAATGGCTGCAATAACTCGGGGATGACGGTGTCCAAGAATCATTGGCCCCCAGGAACCGATATAATCAAGATAGGATTGGCCATCTAGATCTGTCAGATATTGCCCTTGCGCACTCGCAAAAAAAATGGGCTCTCCTCCGACACCTCCAAATGCTCTTGCAGGTGAGTTGACTCCCCCTGGAATCACATTCTTTGCAAGACTGAATGCAGAGTGGCTCTTGGGGCGGTTGTTATTGTTCTTAATGCTCATTGTTCTCTTTATTGTTTTGTGAGTTCCTATTCCTTGCATTTGCCATTTCTTCAACGCGAACGAGTTCTTCAGTCTGGTTGATCCGAAGTTGTACAAGTCCCTTCCATAGATTGATATCAGCTTGAAGTTCATCGTTGTCCTTCGTGCCAATGGGGGCTTCCAGATCTTGAGTACTCATCGTCAGAATCGATCTCAAGGCCACAAGTTGTTCAGTAGGATTGTCGATAGCGATTGCCTTTCGATACTCACGTTCAATGCGGAGATACGGAGGCTTATTACGGCGTTGTCGAAGCTTCGATCGCTTTTGGAGTCGATCAATTTGGATCTGTTGTTTCATAACGTGAACAGATTCAAAACGGGGTTCATCTGGAAATCGTTCTATGAATTCGTCGATAAATCGCTCCGCCTGTTTCATGCCATCGAGTGGTTCGAGACTTTCAGCAACAGTAGTCTCAATTCTTTCGAAGAGTCTGTCAGGTGATGCCGGACGGAGGAGGAGATACCCTGCACTAAGGAGGATGATCAACAGCCCGACTCCGGTCCCTGTATGAATCCAATGCTCACGGTGTTGCTGTTTCTTTTCGCGTGCCTCATGAAGAAGCCGCTCACGTTCGATTGAAATATGTCGTGTTTTTCTCCCAGGATTAACTTGTGTCGCATCGCTGGCTTCAGCGTCGTGTTTGTGCTCAGTTGTATCACCCTGTTTGGTTGGATCCATAACAGGTGCAGGCGATGCAGTTCCTCCTTTGGTTGGAGACAAAAGATGTGCATTGTCTGATGCGATTGGCTGATCTGTTGTTAATCCCATCGTTACATCACTTGGTGAACTTATGAGCGATGTGTTGTCAGGATCAAGAGAGAGATCAGTGTCTTGATCCTCTCTTGCCTGTGTTTCTGCTTTAACTTCTTCATGGAGCGCCTCGAGAAGACGTCCAAGGGCCAAGGCACTCGGAGGCCTGTCCTCAGGCTTTTTCTCAAGCATCTTTTGAATTAAGCGATCGACTGTTTCAGGCAGATCTGGAATAACACCAGTGAGTTGTGGTGGAGTTTTTGTCTGCTGCATACGCATGACTTCCGTGTAGTGCGATGCGCGAAAGGGAGGCTTCCCTGTCATCATTGCATACAGAACGAGGCCAAGAGAATAAATGTCTGACCGCGCATCAACATTTTTCCCAGCTGCTTGTTCAGGAGCCATGTACTCAGCAGTACCAACAACATTTCCTGCAACAGTATGTCCAGTTGCACCAAAAAACTTCGCGATGCCAAAGTCAGCAAGTTTTACATCAGCAAGCGTGCCTTCATTTGGAACAAGTAGGTTTGCAGGTTTCAAATCACGATGGATGGCGCCACTGTCATGAGCCACTTTCAGAGCACGAGTGACTGCTGAGGCAAGTGTGACAACTTCTTCCCAAGAAAAACGTTTTCCTTTTTTTAGGATTTTGTCGAGTGCCTGTCCTCGAACCAACTCCATTGCAAAATAGGGATGGCCATCTTCCTCTCCGTATGCCAGTAACTGGATAATGCCTGAATGCTTAAGACTCTTAAGTGTTTCAATTTCTGTTTGAAAACGTCCACGAACACCAGCATCATCTACAAGGTGCGCTGCGAGGACCTTAATGGCAACGGTTTGACCGCTGCGTTGTTCAACAGCCTCATAGACGGCTCCCATCCCTCCATGGCCAAGTCGGGATAGAAGTTGATACGGACCTAAAAACTGAGGACGCATGATAGTAGTGTATCCCGACGTGTCACCTTTCCCCAGTCGCAAGCCCTGCGCTCTCTCAGGAATCGACAAGTTGGACCGTTAACACTACTTTTAGAGGTATAGAGGGATTTGTGCTAGTCGAGACTCTTTTGATCGAGGGAGGTTTACGTGGATGGTTTTATTGTAGTTGATAAGCCGTCTGGTATTACTTCTCGCAAGGTGGTAGATGTTGTTGCTTCTGCGTTGAAGCACAAAAAGGTTGGTCATGCAGGAACACTTGATCCACTTGCCGCGGGCGTGATGGTTGTGTGCGTAGGTTGTACAACCAAGCTTGTAGATTTCATCCATGATCTTCCGAAGGCCTATTCTGCCACCTTCCTGTTTGGACGCTCGAGTCCTTCAGATGATCTCGAGACAGATGTGAGTATTGAAGAGCATCCTATCTGCCCAAGCATCGAACAGCTTTCTAGGGCGATGGCAGGCTTTCATGGGGAGATTCTTCAAAAACCTTGTGCCTACTCAGCCGTGCACATTAATGGACAGCGTGCCTATCGAATGGCTCGAAAGGGCCGAAGTATCACCATGAAATCAAAGCGTGTTCGCATTGATGAGTTGAACATCATTCACTATGTCTGGCCAAGACTTTTGTGTGACGTGATATGTTCTTCAGGCACATTTATTCGAGCCATTGGTCGTGATCTTGCTGCATCGGTTGGTACATCAGCAGTCATGGAATCACTGACGAGAACAGCGATTGGTCCATTCTCTCAAAAATCGGCAGTACAACTTGAGGATGTGAACGAAGAGACAGTGCGTGGTCTCTTGCGTCCTGCAGGTGAGGCTCTACCGCATATGGACACAATCATCCTGCAAGGTGAAATCCTCGACCAGGCTGTGCGTGGTGGGCACATGACTCTTCCTTCCAAAACAAAGTCCATAGCAGCCATTGATGAAAATGGGGTACTTGTTGGTGTACTCTCAAGGTTGAAGTCTGGCCGTTTTCGCCTCAAACCGAACTTCCGTGGAGTTGGGTAATTGGATTCCGCACCATTTACGAACTTCATTCAGGCGATGATTCCGTGAACGACTTCACCATGCACATCAGTAAGTCTGAAGTCTCGTCCCTGATATGGAAACGTCAGTTGAAGGTGATCTATTCCCATAAGGTGAAGAATCGTGGCATTCAAATCATGAACATGAACCTTTTGTTCAGGAGTTGTAATGTTGTATGAATAGTCATCGGTTTCCCCCCAGGTGAGCCCCCCTTGTATACCTGCTCCTGCCATAAGTGTTGTGAAGCACCGAGGGTGATGGTCACGACCATAATTGTTTTCTGTGAGTTTGCCCTGAGAATAAATGGTGCGCCCAAACTCACCGCCCCAGACCACGAGTGTCTCATCTAACAATCCTCGTTGTGCGAGATCGTCAAGCAAGGCTGCCGTTGGCTGATCAGTGTCTTGCACTTGGCCCCGGATGGCCTTTGGAAGGCCACCGTGATGGTCCCAGCCCATGTGAAAAAGTTGTACAAATCGGACTCCCTGCTCTGATAATCGACGTGCAAGCAGGCAGTTTGACGCATAACTTGCTGGCCGATGAACATCAGGTCCATATGCATCGAGCACATGTTTGGGCTCATCCTTCAGATGAATGATTTCTGGAACACTCGTTTGCATGCGAAAGGCCATTTCGTATTGCGCTGTTCGTGCCGCAATATCAGGATCACCGATCAATGCAGTGCGAGAAGCATTCAGTTCTGAAATTCTATCGAGGGTGCTTCGTCTCATCTTGCGATCAACTCCTGGAGGATCAGCAAGATACAAGACAGGATCTCCTGTGTTGCGAAATCGTACACCTTGATGTTCAGTCGGGAGGAAGCCTGCGCCCCACAGTCTGTCATAGAGTGGTTGGTCATTGGTTCGACCAGAACCAAAACTTGTGAGGACAATATATGATGGCAAGTCGGCATTATCACTTCCAAGTCCATAGCTCATCCATGAGCCAATGCTTGGACGCCCAGCAAGTTGGTGGCCTGTCTGGATAAATGTAATTGCAGGGTCATGATTTATCTGTTCGGTAAACATTGATCGAATCATGCACCAGCGGTCTGCATGACGGGCCATATTTGGTACTAATTCACTAAACCACATGCCGCTGTTGCCATGCTGTGAGAATTGGAACATGGATGGAGCGACAGGGAATGTTTTCTGCTTACTGGTCATTGTTGTCAGTCGCTGCCCTTGGCGAATCGAATCCGGTAGATTCTCACCGCGATGTTTTTCCATCGTGGGCTTGGGATCGAAGAGATCCATTTGGGATGGGGCACCAGATTGGAAGAGATAGATAATTCTTTTTGCCTTTGGCGGAAAATGTGGAGCGACCTCCGTGCCTGAACCACGTTGTTGCGGCATGGCGGCATGTGTTGCAGGCTGTTGTAAGAGACTTGTGAGAGCCGTGTAGCCAATCCCTCCAGCAGAGCCCCCAAGAAAGACTCGCCGATTCACGATATCTTGCAGTTGAGAAGGTAAAGTCGATGGCATATATCACCTCCTAGATGATCACGTGCTCTTGATGCTGGTTCTATTCTCGCATCACAAATTCATCCAAATTTAATATGATATTTGCAGTAACAGATGCTGCAGCAAATTCTTCTGTTTTGATCACATCAGGTTTTTCAACCAACCCGAATGCTGCGTATTGTTCTGCGGATGTGAGGTCTAATGAAAAACGCTTCAGATCAGTATTGAACCCACGGAGAAGTATCGCGAGTTCCTTTTCAGTTGGATAACGCCCCAGCGCAAGTCGAAAGCCGTATTGAATGCGACTCGCAGGTGTGTCGCCCCCTTCCGTGAACATTCGTGTTGCAAGACCATGTGCGGCTTCGATGAATGTTGTCTCATTGAGCAGAGCAAGAGCCTGAAGTGGGGTATTGGTTCGAGAGCGTTTGACGATGCATGTTTCTCGGTTTGGTGCATCAAAAAGGAGCATGGTGGGAGGTGCCGCTGTTCGTTTCCATACTGTATACATTGTACGTCGATAGCGATCTGGTCCCGTGTCTGCTTTGTAGCCGAGAAGATTTCCATATTTGCTGGTTTCGTCCCACACGCCATCAGGCATCCAAGGCCGTACGCTCGGTCCACCAATAGTTGGGACCAGAAGCCCCGAGGCAACGAGAGCCGCATCACGAAGGCTTTCCGCCTGTAAGCGAAGTCTTGGGGACCGCGAAAGAAGACGGTTTGCTGGATCGAGATCAAGCTTTTGAGCAGTAATATCTGCACGTTGACGATAC
>JBDOMS010000539.1:0-2633 GCA_039831735.1 Pirellulales bacterium | reverse complement strand
GGGCGTTATAACAAATATTTTCAAAAACTTACATAACACATATCACACGCCGAGAAACATAAATAGCGTTCTTAGGAACTTTCTGGATCAGACGTTTCGGGGCTTGCATGCTCATAAGTGTCACTCGATTTAAAATCAATATCGCCATCAGACTTTTTATCTGGCAGCAACCACATTTCACCAAATAAATCTTCTTGTTTGCATTGAAGGCTATGGTGGCGAATTAATTCTAATACGGCGAGAAAAATTCCGATCATCTGTGACTTATGCATTTGACTATGAAAGAGATCGGAAAGTTTCAGACGGCCATCCACATGAAGTTTGTGATGAATTTGCTCCATGTATACGTGAATAGGTGTTTCATCGTAGACAATACTAGAAGGCTTTTGGGCCTGACGATCCTTGAGAATACGACTAAAAGCGCTGACTAAGTCCCAGAGTTCTACTTCACGAATAGGTTCGGCAGCAATGTTTCGGGTACGAGGAGGCAGATCTTTCGCCTGTCTAGGGAAATGCTGTTGCCATTCACGACTTTTGTCCTCCAAAAGACTTGCTGCGTCGCGATATTTCTTGTATTCAAGCAATTGACGTACGAGATCTTTCCGCGGATCTTCGATTTCCCCTTGCTGTTCATCGCTATTGGGAAGTACCAGTCGCGACTTGATTTCGACCAGTGTACTCGCCATCTCTAAAAAATCACCAACTTTGTTCACATCAATTTTTTCGAGTACCTCAAGATGACAAATAAATTGTTCAGCAATGGTTGAAATTGGAATATCTGTAATTTCAACCTCATGCTTTCGAACGAGATAAAGCAAAAGATCTAACGGCCCGCGAAAAATATCCAGATCAACGCGGAACATCACTGCCGCCTGTTCCCCGTGATTTTTATCTTGATCTGAGTTGCTTGTTACCATAATGAACGGCTGGGAGATCGGGGCTGGCAGGAAGGTGTTCGGTATGTAACCATGCAGCAATAGACCAGTGTGTCGATAGCATTGATGTATACCATCTTCGTGGCAAAACCACTTCACCCTCAGTATATCCCTAAATCAGTTCACAAGCATTAGCAAAAGATAAGGGACATTTGGGTCAAAATGCGGTATACAATTTTTACATCGTCATGACAAACACCATCAATATGTCGCCGAGTCGGTATTCGATGGAAAGGATAGAGCGTGGCAGGGAAAGATAAAGAGTGTTTTTCTGGTTTTGAATCAATTGCAGATCGGGAAAAATTACTGCTTGCACGATTTGCAATTCATAGCACAGATACTAAGGGACGAAAATACGCAGAGCCTGTCCAGGAGTACAGAGGCCCTTTCCAAAGAGATCGTGATCGCATTATTCACACTGCGGCATATCGACGGCTGAGTCATAAGACACAAGTTTTTACTAACGAACTGGGTGATTATCATCGCAATCGACTGACGCATACGTTAGAAGTGTGCTCCATTGCGCGTACGATTGCCCGAGCGCTGAAGCTGAATGAAGATTTAGTTGAGGCGATGGCTTTAATGCACGACATCGGACATCCGCCATTCGGTCACTCTGGTGAAGATGCACTTAACGAGTGCTTGATTGATGATGGTGGATTTTCACATAATCGACACGCGTTACGGATTGTCGAAGTTCTTGAGACCAGGTATCCGGATTTTCCCGGGCTGAATTTGAGTCTCGAAACCTTAGAAGGTCAGCAGTTTCGAGCCGCAAAAAAAGATGCCAACGCAAGCCCCTCCCTCGAAGCCCAAGTTGTCGATGCAGCAGATAGTATTGCTTACGACAGTCATGATGCTGATGACGCACTGGAATTGGGATTATTAGATATCGCGCAACTGACGGAAGTTTCAATTTGGAGCAATGCTGTTACCAAGGTGAGTGAAGGCAGAGAACTTTCACCAGTTTTACTCCGCCGGTCCGTTGCGCATGAGTTAATAGACGTCCAGGTAAAAGATCTTTTAGGAAACACGATGCTGAAACTCGATCGCCTCCAGTTGCGATCTGCCGAAGAGATAAAGAAGCTACCCCCTGTCGTAGGTCATAGTGAGCAGATAATGCATCAGAAAAAAGATCTGGAATCATTTTTAATGCACAATGTCTATCGGCACCCCAACGTGATTAACGTCCGAGATAGTGCGCAACAGGCGCTACGCAATCTCTTTGAAATACTGAAAAGCAATCCGCACCTGCTTCCGGAAAACTATAGACTGAGGTCAAAAGAGATAGGGCTTCATCGAACGATCGGTGATTATATCGCGGGTATGACAGATCGGTTTGCTTGGCGCGAACATGCGCGACTAGTGACGACGAGTGACGACGAGTGACGACGAGGAGACACACCTATTCACCAGATTCAGCACTGGTAAGTCGGAATGGGTCGATCTAGAATGGATTCGATATCTTATTCCCGTTCTAATAAAATTTTATTCGCTATTTTGGGTCGTCCCTATCGTTTTATATCCAGACGATCGTTTCATATTCGTTATTTATAAATTCATATCTTTTAGGCAGGTGTTATTGTGAATACATATCGAAGTGAGTCCCTTACCATTTTTTTTGTGCGGTTCGTGTTTGTGCTTGTCGCGGCTGGTGTTGGGGTGCAATTAATTCGTACCGAAGGAATCAAAGACCAA
>JBDOMS010000336.1:0-2638 GCA_039831735.1 Pirellulales bacterium | reverse complement strand
TCCGCGAATCGGCTCCCGTGGTCCCCTCACGCTGGCTCCCTCTTTCGCCGCCACTCACACTGTTGCCTTTTTTCCTGAAATCCTCATGGAGGTGGTCTCTGTCGAGTCCCAAACAGGCATTTCACACTGTTCTCTCTGAAATCTGAAGTGTAATAGACACCTACAGTATTAAGTTCTCTTCTCTTGTATATGTATGAAGAAGCAGTACCAGCAGTACGAAGACGTTTGACTTTGCTCTTCCATGTCGGTTGTTCAGGATTGAATTTGCCAGCACTGTAGCAGTACGCCTTGCCGGGTCGTTTCACGTAGTCGCATTTGATGATGTCCAGCTTGTGAAGCATGTCCCTGATGTTTCGGAACTTCACCACGTTCCACTTGGACTTGAGAACTTTTGCTTCATGGAAGATTTCCCAAATTGCTTCAGCACGATCTTCAGGGACGCCGCCATCTTCAAGCAGAGACGTTTTCATGCAGTAGCTAATGATTGCGTAGCCGCCACAAATCTCGTCAGGATTGAAGCGACAGTATCGTTGGTAATTGCTTGCCAACCTGACTGTTCCATCCTCAAAGACACACCCATCGCTGTATGACACAGCAACACGACGCTGATCGGTGAACTTGCCTCTTGCCCATTTCATCCAGCGATCAAAGTCGATGTCCATCGTTGTGCCGCTGCCCAACATGTCTGGATCAAAAGTCCGGGCAATGTAGCTGAGGATCAATTCAACTCGGCGTTCTCGACTCCCCTCATTGTCGCACCAGTCGCCTGTGAACATGCTGTGTTCACGAATCTGGCTCAATGCTTCATCGACCTCAACAACACGTTTCTCTTTCTGACAGATGAGCAAGCAGAACTGAAACTGCCGGGTGTACGAATTTGGCTCCTCTCGCATCTCATCCAATGGCGGCAACCTGAGCTTCTTGGGCTTCGACTGTTTCTTGGGGACAACCACGGCGAATTGATCTTCCTTCACCGTAGGCTTGAAAGACAACCTGTTCGACGGCTCTGCCGTTGGACGCATTCCGCAACGAAGCGAAGCGGAGTGAGGAATGTTTGCCTCTTCATCCCCGTGGGAACCGAAAGATTTCAGAGGCAAATCATTCACTCGTTCGACTTCTTCCTGATACGGGAGATTCAAACAGCTTCGCTCAATTTCAGCGAAGAAGAGATCGGTGTCGAGATTTTGACCACGCTGAAGAAACTCTGCCCATGCCCGGTAATCGTAGGACTCATAATGGACACGGTGTTTCTTCTTGCCATACCCCTTCACCTCGTTCATAAATCTCTTGGGGTTCGGCGTTTGATTCGCAAGTGCCCACAACTCTTCCTCAGTAGCCCAGCCGTCTTTCGTCAAGACTTTCTCGCCCATGCAGTACCGCTCAGAGTTGCGGGGTAAATATCCCGTGTCGATGATCGTTGTCTTGTCGTCCCGGCAGGGAAGCCAGAGATTCTTGAGATTGTCTGGGAAGATTTCGATTCGACGACCGATCATTTCTTTAATTCGGTCGTTTAACTCCCCGGCAATGTCCCTTGCCTTCTTTATGTAAATTGGCTGGCCGTCGCAGGGCAACATGAAAGCCTTCGCACTGCCGTTTCGGGGATTTACCTCACCCTGCACGAAGAAGTCTCGATAATCGGTCACCAGCATCGTGGTGATCACCTTGCATTCTTCCAGATGCTGAACCGGACAAATGGATGCGGAGTGCCGATCCATATCAACGCCAAGAAGTGGCAGATGGGTTGTGCGACCATCAATCGAAAGACCGTGGTGATTTCCCGCCTGATGTTGCCTGAGCGGTGAGACCAATTTGAGAGGATCGGTGCCGATGGGGACTTGTGGCGGGCGAGACGCTTTGCTGAATTTGTAATTCGCAGCACGGTCTTCGGCGTGATACCAAGCGATGTAAGCATCACCCCGGCCAGTGAAAAGACGACGTTCAAGGTCGTCTCTGATCTGAGATATTGTTTTCTTTTGCTTGTTCGTTCCCACAGTTCCATTATCAGCCGTTTTTGTCACCTCACTTGGATGAACGACTGCCCCATTGCTGTCACATTATACGATATTTTACTTCTTCTCAGAAGCCAGTTTTTTCCACACCTTCTCGATCTGAGCAACCTCATCAGCCGTGAAATACCATCGCCTCATTACCTTCTGACTTGGCTCTGGAATGTGCCCAACTCTCATTCGATGGGTGATCCAGCTTCGACTGCATCCGAGCTTCTGTTCGATGTCGAAGTACGAATGAAGATCAAGGATGTGAACGAAGGTCTGTTGAGGAAGATGCCGCAGCAGTCTTGTCATCCCAACCGCATCAACCAGTTTGATCTTTTGCTTATCTGTCAGTTCCATATCTTATAGTAGTGCTGCCGACTCATTTTCTCTCAGGCAGTTTTGACAAAAATCTGGTAGGACGACACTACTATAAGGTAGACGCATTTCATTCGACGTGGATTGGGCGAATTGACAACGCTGGCCAGACAACGGCATCGCAAATTTAGACAAAAAATCGGTGTCGTTCATTATAAGGTTGGCGTGTCTTTATAAGGTTGGCGTGTCTTTATAAGGTTGATGCGGTTCGAAACGCAAAATAACTCGCATCGCTTTTATGTCTGAAAACGGTAAGCGTACACGAGTGC
>JBDOMS010000655.1:0-2642 GCA_039831735.1 Pirellulales bacterium | reverse complement strand
TTTACAACGCAAATCATAGAGCCGAGTTTTTGTTGTTATTCAGCCTGATGCTGTTATCCAGCCTGTTTCGAGAAACGTGGTCACTCCTCGCTATATGGTTTATTCCACGAGATCACTCGTTGGTCACAATTTTTCTACGTTTTTCAAAAGAACCGCTTGTTCAGTGGTTTTTCTTCAAATACCTCTACATAAGGAAAAAAGCGTCAGCCGCTTTCAACGAGCTCTTTTGACCAGTCGCTTTTCATATCGTAAAGCCTTGCCTTTGCTTCTGCAGATGAGCAAATACAGTCTCGAATCGCTGTCTCAACACGCGTGCGCAGTTTCTCCATGGAAGCGGTTCCTGACAGCTTCTGGCTTGGTCGCATCCATAGGGTCAATCGCTGCCCAAAAAGACTCGCAAGAATGGCAAGTTCAGTGCCTTTCCTCGGCGGAGGCGCGATTGAAAACCTGACTATCTTGAAGTCACCGACATCAACACTTCCTTGATCACCAGCAAGGGAATCCGCGAACCTTCTTCTCGGATCACCCAGGTAGCTGAAAACAAATGTACCTGGCTTCATTGACCGAACACACCATTGGCGAAGCGGGCTTGGAATCTTTTGGAGAATGGCAAGAGCATCATGAAAACATCCTGCCAGGCCGTATTTAATAACCGCCCGCGAATCATTTATGAGCTTGGGTAGAAGGTCTTTCCAACACCGACACTCATTGATTCGTCTACGATAAAAGGCGTAACCAATTCCATTCGCGGCTGGCATACGTTGGCTCAGACGCGGCCTCATGTTGACCGGTTGCACCATACCGACCCACGATTTCCTTGACTGACCAGGGGCCTCACAAAAGTTCCCAATGACACCCGTGAGCAAAGCCATTAATAATTCATTCAGACTCGCACCGTGTATCTCTGCGAAGCGACGCAGCTGATTTGTCTCCTCCCGTGTCAATTGAATTGATGGCAACTCGGTTTCACGTGTGCCCTCAGAATCTACACCCTCACACGGTATCGCAGTCGCTTTGTCAAGAAAGAACCATCTCGCTTCACTAAGAAAAAATCGTACTGCATCAAGCCAGCTCACACCCTCAACAACAGGACGTGCCAGCCCGCCTCGTGAATCCAGTACCGACGCAGCGCCCACCTGTTTTCGTTTTGGAATGTCTTGATTGCTAGTATCGCCAGAACGGGATTTGACATACTCTCTAAAAACGTCGCCACAAAATTCCATAGCTCCAATGCCGTCACAGGAGGCATGATGAAACGTCATATGGATTTCAAAAGAACTGGGAGAGCATCTAACGAGTTGCACTCTGAGTGGTACCACTGGACCAGATGCCGACTTCACCATCTTGAGTTTATCTCGACAACAGTCCAACTGCTGAATAACCACACGGTTTTTACTGGCCACCCACGTTGAATTTTCGAGCCGAGATGCCAGCAACGGATGGTTCCGGAGTACATCATCCAGCGATTGCTGAAGCCGTTCTAAATCAACGCTTCCTTCACATGACCAGATCGCAGTGAAGTTCATTGGGAACTCCACACTGTCGTCATCAACCATGTACTGTTCGAATGGGGTAAGAGACCACATCAAGACACCCCTGAAGTATTTTTTTGAGTATCACCTACTTCCGGCTTACCTGAATTCGAAAGACGGATCTCAGTTACCTTGAGAACTTCACGTAAATCGCGGCCGACCCATGGAAGAAGTGAAAGCCAACGAAGACGGCCCCAACGTGATCGGTGTCGATCGATAAACGCCCACTCACCAACAAATTCCCATCCTTCTTTCCACGCCAGAACTTCTTGCCCACTTCGTACACCCCAACGAAGTTTTGCTCGTGTTTTATTGACAGCGCCAACCTGTGACTCACGGCCAACGTAGCGAGGTGATATCGACTGAAAAAGAACATGAGCATTTTGGAACCTCTGCGAAAGCTTAAGGAAAAGCTCACGTACCTGAGACTCCTCGCAGTAACAGAACAGCCCCTCAGCGATAACCATGACTGGCGTCTCGGGGGAAACGTCCAATGCGTCAAGCCACTCGAAGTCAAATGCAGAAGAGGCTACATGCGTGACGCGGTCAGACGCCGGCAAAAGCTGATCACGAACTCCGATCACATCTGGAAAATCAAGATCGAACCAGCGAATCGATCCATTATCGACTCGCTGAAAACGAGCATCTAAGCCTGCACCAAGATTAAGGATGACACCATTCGGATTGTTGCAGATAAAATGCTCAACCCGTTCATCGAAAATTTCTGAGCGAATGACGCAGTCAAGATAAACGTACTTGGCTTCATCAAAACACGAGAAGTCGTAGTCAATTCCATGGATGATACGAACGGCGTCTTCGTCTCGAATGATTGCGTCTTCACGAAGTGTTTCACACGCACGATAATAGAGCGGTATCAGGAGTGTTTCTTGAACCTCTCCAAGGTCTGGTCGTATCTGGCCTGCCGACGTAGCACGCACCATATTTACCCCCTAGGCTCGCCTCGCATAGACCATCGGCTCAGCTGGTGACGCCGGACTTGCTTCAGTTACAATTTCAAAGCCGTGCCCTTGCAAAAGTGATTCTACTTTCTCAAGTTGCTCTTTGCCGCGATGCACTTCAACCGTTACCTGCTGTATGCGTGGCCAATGC
>JBDOMS010000258.1:0-11707 GCA_039831735.1 Pirellulales bacterium | reverse complement strand
CAATTGCGAGGTCTTGCGGTGACTCACTTTCTTGATTGGCCTGCATCAATGTGACATGTTCTTTCCCTGGTCCATGACATCGCTCACATCCAATCACAGACTCATGAAAGAACGTCTGCTCTTTTTCTCCAGATGATTGATCTGCCAGTCGCCCTGCATGACAATACAAACAACTTGAATCAATTTCCCGCGTAAATCGATCTCCTGACTTATTTTGAAAACCAGGTGAAAGATCCCAGCATTGTCGTTGGCTATACCAACCAATTGGCGACTGATACAGATGATCGCCTAAAGCGTGAAGATAGGCTCGCCCCCGGCGACCCGACCCAAGAGCGAAAAGAATAGAAACTGATTTGTCATACATTAATTCATCATCGGCATCACAAACTTTTTCTTGATGACTCACAGTATCGTTACCGCGAACCACGCAATACTCCCGTTCGTGATCCCTGAATACACCTTCTTCATAGTTTTCCAAAGGTGTCTCCTGACCAATTGGCATGATGGACTGCCCCATTGGATGCCTCTGAAACGTTTCTGCAATGTCTGCATGACATGACGAGCATGCACTCGAACCAACGAAGTCATGAGAGCGTGGCTCTACTTGAGGAAGACCAGCTGAATTCTGCACCGAGGGCGCATTGTTTATTTCTTTTTGTTTCTGTGACATGCAGCCCGTGAGGCACACTAGTATCACATAATTGGAAAATGCCCCAAAAACCAATGTCACTGATGAGAGGCGCCATACAAAATTTTTGTTTTGCTCGATCATCGAATACATCACCCAGTGAATTGTATGTCTTCTCAAAAGTACTCTTGATAAAGCGATTGAGTAACTCGAGACATGCAATCATACATGTTCCCCTTTTTACATGAAAATAATTGCCATGATGGTGCAAGAAATGATACGGATGATCATCTCCATCAGGGCATCATGCACGTTGAAAAGAACGAAGCAGCCACCATTAAGAAGCAGATGTTTCACAGAGGAAACGGATATGACCACCAATGCCCTGTCACGTAGGGACGCATTGCGACAAAGAGTAAAAGGCGCCGGTGGGAGTCGAACCCACGATGGCGGATTTGCAATCCGCTGCCTTAGCCACTTGGCTACGGCGCCGTAAAACGATGACGTACGCTAGGGTAATCTTGGCCGGGCAGTCAAGACTGTCAATTTGCAAAGTACCACCAAAAGGCTCCGAACCTGTAATTACTCCTTTGGGTCAATCCATCGGCGATCTACCCACTGAGTCTTCAGTTTTCAGTTTGTTCCAGCAGGAAACCGGTGGTGAATGACCATGATGGCAGTTGTTTGACATGGCCGCTATAGTCTCTATTTTTCGTATCTTCACAAAAATGTCGTGGTTCGTTTTCAACTCCTCTAAACCAGTCGCAGGAAAGCATACGTTTCAAATGGTAACGGAAAATCAGGGAACATGTGATATCGGACTTATTGGCCTTGCAGTCATGGGGGAAAATCTCGCCCTCAATATTGCGAGTCGAGGTTATTCAATAGCCGTCTACAACCGTACGTCCCAGGTCACAGATGCGTTTGTATCCGGAAGAGGACAGCAGCAGAATATTCAAGGCTGTCACTCCATCGAATCTCTTGTGCATTCACTGAAATCACCACGAAAAGTCATGCTGATGGTCAAGGCCGGCCCGGCGGTTGACCAAATTATCAGCACTCTTGTTCCATTACTCTCAAAGGGTGATGTCATCATTGATGGAGGCAACACACTTTTTTCTGATACAGAACGTCGTACAAAGGAAGTCGAATCAAAGGGGCTTCTCTATGTTGGAACTGGTGTTTCCGGGGGTGAAGAAGGTGCCCTCAAGGGACCAAGTCTTATGCCAGGAGGAACAGAGCAAGCCTGGCCTCTCATACAGCCAATTTTTCAGTCGATCGCTGCAAAGGTTGGCCCAAAGGGTGACATCCCATGCTGTGACTGGGTTGGCCCTCGAGGCGCTGGCCATTATGTAAAAATGGTGCACAATGGTATTGAATACGGTGACATGCAACTCATCTGTGAAGCGTACTCTCTGCTCAAGCATGGTGCTGGACTATCCAACAACGACTTAGCTGAGGTTTTTGACACGTGGAACCATGGTGAGCTCGACAGCTATCTCATCGAGATCACGCGAGACATCTTTACGGTGAAGGATCCGGAGACAGGCGACTTCATGGTTGATCGTATACTCGACAAAGCTGGTGCAAAGGGCACTGGCAAATGGATGAGTCAGCTTGCCCTTGACCTTGGTGTACCGAGCACCCTGGTTACTGAAGCAGTGTATGCACGATGTTTATCAGCCCTTAAGGATGCCCGTGTTCGTGCCAGTACGGTACTCAGTGGACCCGACCTCAACACTCACGATGATCCACTCACGTTCATCGAACAAGTACGACAGGCTCTCTATGCTTCAAAAATCGCAAGTTATGCACAGGGCTATGTCCAACTTGCAGCAGCCGCAAAGGAGCACAACTGGTCACTCAATTACGGTAATATCGCGATGATGTGGCGAGGTGGCTGTATTATTCGTGCTCAGTTTCTCGAGCGAATCTACGAGGCCTATCAGAACCAACCAGACCTCGAAAACTTGATGCTTGCTCCCTACTTCAAAAAAGCTCTGGGAGATGCACAAAAGTCCTGGAGACATGTTGTTGCCAGTGCAGCAACGATTGGCATACCTGTTCCTGCATTCATGACAGCTCTCGCGTACTACGATGGTTATCGGCATGCCAACCTTCCAGCGAATCTTTTACAAGCACAGCGAGATTATTTCGGTGCACATACCTATGAACGGATTGATCAGTCAGGCACGTTTCATACCGAGTGGCTTGAGTTACGCCGACCGGTCGAAACTTCTTCAAAGGAAAACACATGAGTAGCAAGTATTTACAAGAACTTTTTGGACTGCAGGGACGCTCAGCGGTTGTCGTCGGAGGAACAGGTGTTCTTGGTGGTGCCATCGCAGATGGACTTGCACGAGCAGGTGCATTCGTGGTGGTTGCTGGACGCGGTGCTGATCGAGGAGAGGCAAGGGTTGAAGCCATAAGAAAATCTGGTGGTGATGCCACGTTCGTAAGTGTTGATGCCATTGATGAATCAAGCGTGCAGTCTCTTCTTGAGGCCACGATCAACGCTCGGGGACAGGCAGATATCCTCATTAACTGTGCAGGCGTCAATTCAGCTGTCCCGTACTTTGACATTCGTGAAGAAGACTTTGAGAACGTTGTCAACACAAACCTGAAGAGCACGCACCTTGGCTGCCAGATCTTTGGGCAGCACATGGCGAAGAATGGAGGTGGAGCCATTGTCAACATTGGAAGTGTCTCTGCCGACAAGCCGCTTTCCAAAGTTTTTGCGTACTCTGCATCGAAAGCGGCTGTTGTCAATTACACTCAGAATGTGGCACGCGAATTAGCACCAAACAATGTTCGAGTGAATGTACTTTGCCCTGGTTTTTTTCCAGCTGAACAAAATCGAAAGATTCTTTCTGCTGAAAGAACCGCGTTGATTATGAGCCAGACTCCAATGAATCGCTTTGGAGAACCCGAAGAACTTGTAGGTGCTGTGATTTTACTGTGTGCAAAAACTGCCGGTAGTTTTATTACTGGAACAAGTCTTTACGTCGATGGTGGATTTACTGGCATGCGATTCTAAAGAAACGGATGCCTTGCCTACACCTTCCAAATCGAGAGTATGATGAGTGGTTGTAAACAAACTCTTTATTTTCCTCGTCCTTACGACAGAGGGCCGATATCGCATTCCCGACTGGTCTCACGATGACAGAAAAAACACCCTCAACCATCGTGATCTTTGGAGCGTCCGGGGACCTTACAAGCCGTAAACTCGTGCCGGCTCTCTATAACTTGCGACAAGCAGGAGAACTACCGGCCCATACAAAGATTGTGGGATTCTCTCGAACGCCAATGTCAGATGAGACCTGGAGACAATCACTGCGTGAAACGACGGTGAAGCATACAGATAGTTTTGATGAGCAAGCGTGGATGCATTTTGCCGAACATATTTTTTACCAATCGGGAGACATACACAAGGAATCAGACTTCAAATCTCTGCAGGAAAAACTCAATGCCATAGAGCAAAAACGTTTTACGACACGTGTCTACTATCTTGCCACCGCACCAGAATTTTACTGGCCCGTAGCATCCAATCTGGGCGACCTCGGAATGAATGATGAATCCCATGGCCCAAGAAGGATTGTTGTTGAGAAACCATTTGGGACCAACCTTTCATCATCGCAAATTCTAAATTCAAAACTTCATTCTGTTTTTGATGAAAGTCAGATCTATCGCATCGATCACTATTTAGGAAAAGAGTCTGTTCAAAATATATTAGCGCTGCGATTCGCCAACACGATCTTCGAACCTATTTGGAATCGTCGTTACATCGATCACGTACAAATTACCGTTGCAGAAAAAGTCTCTATCGGAAGACGAGGAGCCTACTACGACAAGTCTGGAATTCTTCGAGATATGTTTCAAAACCATTTACTGCAGTTACTCATGGTGACAGCAATGGAAGCCCCTGTTCGTTTTAATGCGGAAGCGGTTCGAAACGAGAAAGTGAAAGTGCTCGATGCGATTCGTCCTCTAAGCAATGACCGTGTTCATGCCGCCAGTGTGCGAGGACAATATGCTGGTTACCGTGACGAACCAGGAGTTTCGCCTGAAAGCCAGACTCCCACCTTTGGTGCTATTCGTTTGGAAATTGACTCATGGCGTTGGCAAGGCGTACCGTTCTATCTTCGAAGTGGGAAAGCAATGAGTTGCCGTACGACTCAGATTGTGATTGCTTTTCGTCAACCACCGTTAGAACTTTTTGGTGGACGTGAGTCCATTTCCCGAGAAGCCAATCGATTGGTTATTCAAATACAACCTGCTGAAGGTATTCAGCTTCACTTCCATACAAAGGTGCCGGGCGAGGGCATGAGACTCAGGTTGACAGATCTGGAGTTTAGCTATTCCAGAGAGTTTGCCGGACGTCTACCCGAGGCCTACGAGCCCCTGCTGCTTGACGTTATGACGGGAGATGCGAGTCTCTTTGCGCGATCAGACGAGGTTGAAAAGTCATGGGATATTATTGACCCATTCGTGAACGTCTGGGGATCTTTGGAACTGCCGCCCGTTCCAGAATATGAACCAGGTTTTTGGGGGCCCACGATATCGGCCGAATGGATGGAGGCGCAGGGACGAACATGGTTCGATCAATGCCCAGTACTTACCTAAACAAAATTCACCTTGGAAATATTGAGCTTGCATCTCCAGTCATGCAGGCCGCGTTATCCGGATACAGTGATCTTCCCATGCGGGTTCTGGCCCGAAGGTTTGGTGCTGCGTACTCCCTCTGTGAAGTACTTCTTGACAAGTTTTTGGCTGTTCTAGGGAACAATAAAAAGAATCTGGCTCGAGTGGCAGTCAGCGATGAAGAACACCCTGTCGGCGGACAGTTGATGGGAGCAAACCCTGATGACTTTCCTCCAGCGGCCATTCGCTTGGTTGAGGCAGGTTTTGATGTCATTGATATCAACTTCGGTTGCCCCGTAAAAAAGGTTCTAGGTCGATGCCGTGGTGGATACCTCCTGTCTGTTCCCGATACTGCTTTAGAGATCATTTCCCGTGTACGTGATGCCGTACCATCTGACGTACCCGTCACACTAAAGATGCGGCGAGGTATTGATGATTCGCAAGAGAGCACCGATAAATTTTGGGCAATCTTTGAAGGAGCATTTTCCCGCGGGGTAGCTGCCATTACTGTACATGGTAGAAGCGTACAGCAGCGATACGTCGGTCCTAGCGATTGGTCATTTCTAAGAGACGTAAAGCGAGTAGCTGGCGACCGATATGTCTTTGGTTCAGGTGATCTTTTCTCTGCGCACGCTTGTCAGGCCATGCTCGAGGAGACCGGTGTTGACGGCCTGAGTGTCGCACGTGGGGCCATCGGAAACCCATGGATCTTTCAACAGACTCTAGCGCTTCTGTCAGGAAAACCAGTCCCTCCTCCGCCAACGCTCCATGAGCAACGACATGTTCTCCGAGAACATTTTCGTCTGGCAGAGGAACTTCACGGAGAACAACTTGCTGGAAGAACTATGCGGAAATTCGCAATCAAGTACGCTCGTCTTCACCCTGAATATCTCTCAGTGCGAGATGCTTTCATCGGTGTAAAGGTCAATGCGGATTGGCAAGATGTACTCGACAGACACTATGGACTTGATGCCCCCGGACGAGATCCTTCTGATGCTGTCGATGAAACATCTGAAGGTGAATAGGTAGCAAGTCGATCACGTGCCCACTCTTTGTTAATTCCCTTCTCGATCCACTGTCGTAGGGCCCAGGCTGCTGCTTCACGAACCACTTCTTCAGTATCTTGAAGAGCATGTTCGAGTGCTGAAGCCGCATCTGGATCAGGATTATTTCCTAAGGCAATTGCTGCTGAACGCGCAAGCCCTTTTCGTTTTGCCCGCAAGATTGCTGAACCATGAAAACGTTTTTTGAATTCCTTATCATCAAGCATGAGAATACTGGCAAGCGAAAGTGTCCGCTCACCATTTCGTGGCTGAAATGCTTTCTCCTGGGTAAGTGGTGCATGGCGGTTCCATGGACAAACATCTTGACAAATATCACAACCAAACACCCAATTCCCCAGTCCCGGCCGAAGTTCTTCTGGAACTGCATTGTGATCCTCAATCGTCAGTGTACTGATACACTTTTGAGCATCTAACACTCGGGGGGCAGGTAATGCTCCTGTAGGACACGCATCGAGACACGCCGTGCACGTACCGCAATGATCGACCTCCAATGACGAATCAGCAGGTAAATTCACATCGGTGAGAAGTCCTGTAAGAAAGAAATAGCTTCCCACATCCGGGTGAATCAGCATTGTATTCTTGCCGAACCAACCAAGCCCAGCCAACCAAGCAAATTCACGTTCAGCCAATGGTGCGGAATCAACGACTCCTCGCGCATGACTGCCGGGAACCTGTCGCGTGAGCCATGCTGCAAGTTTATTCACACGATCACGAAGAAGATTGTGATAATCATCACCCCATGCATAACGCGAAACTGCTCCCCTCCCCTTCCCATGCATCTGCTGTTTTTTTGACTCGAACACAGCATCCTCATTAGAAGCATTGTGTTCTTCATCACCTATTGAATAATCCGTGGCCAACATGACAACGCTCTGGGCATTTGGCAGGAGAAACTTTGGATGTGCACGAAGCGACTCATGACGCCTGAGCCAGACTTCCATAACACCGGCAAATCCTCTATCGAGCCAATGGCGAAAGATATCCTGTCGCCGCGGGGCCATTGCTGGAGCAATACCAACACGATGAAAGCCCATATGCTTCGCCTGTGTGCGAAGAGCATCTGCAAGGTTTTTGCCTTCTTCAGCAGAAATAGGGGGATGTGTAATCATTTCATGGAATACTCGGTGATGTAGGCAGATTAGAGGATTTTACTGCACGAAAAATAAGAAGTGATCTAGACCCAGATGCTGAAGACGCTATCGTCCCCTCCCGCATGATTCATGAACAAGAGGGATTTTTTCATGTCGAGTGAGCACCGACCCGTTTTATTTCTTGCCTCCGCAGCGCTGGCAACAGTCGCCTTACTTTGCTTGGCAGGCTGCAAAACACAACCACAACCCGTTTATGGTGCAGCGACTGTTGCACCTGCAGCCCCTGGAATGGTTGGTCAACCAAATCCGTATGGTGCTCCTCCCCAGCCCGTTTCGTACCCGCCCCAGCCTGGCGCTCCAATGCCCGGACCTGCTACCTCGTGGCAAGGCGTTCCTCCCGCTACGACTGCACCACCAACGTGGTCACAAACTGGTCCACCCGCTTCACAAACTCCGGCACCTGCTCCGGCAACTCAGCCACCACAAACGTTTGGCGCACCAACACCTCAAACGGTTCAACCCCAACAAGCACCTGTTCCATCACCTCAGGCAGCCCCGATACAGCCTCAGCAGGGATATACAACACCGCAACCCTATGGTACCCCCGCACCTCAGGCAACTCCTCCGCAATACAACACTCAAATGCAATCGGTCCCCCAAACGCAGACAAATCCACAGCCCCAAACCGTGAATGGCAACTGGTGGCCTTTTACGAACCCGAATGCGGTACCTCCGGCACGAGCAACCCCTACCGGAATCTCTCGTTATTGAGACCGCGTGAGTGTACCGGATCCTGCGAAGTCGCGTCCGAGCGATTGTCAGCACATGCTTCCGAGTATCATGCTATTCCTAGCTGACGCCAGCAAATGCACGTCATGGTAGAGTATGTGGGTCCGTTTCGTTCCGAGGAGTGATCGTCCAATGTTTCATTGGTTGGGAGGTATAAAGCCAGGTTCACGACCAGCAATCAATGCCACGACATGGAAAGTTGTTGATCGGATCGACTCTCTAGCGTCGAAAATGGAATCGCTGGATGATGTAGCCCTCAAACGTTTGGGACGATCCCTATCCTACAGAGCAAAAGCTGGTGAACCTGTCGACTCGCTCATTATCGACACGTTTGCAGCCACGCGCGAAGCTGGACGTCGAAAACTTGGTATGCGGCACTATGATGTTCAACTTCTTGCTGGCGTTGCCCTTGTTCATGGTGCGATTGTTGAAATGCAAACGGGTGAAGGAAAAACCCTTGTCGCCACGTTACCCCTTGTCTTGTATGCCCTCGCCGGGAAGGGCGCTCACCTTGCAACAGTCAACGACTACCTTGCTCGTCGTGACGCTGAATGGATGGAACCAATCTACAAGGCACTTGGACTCAAGGTTGGGATTGTTGAGTCCGAAATGGATTTTGATATGAGAAGAAAGTCCTATGCGTGTGATGTCACGTATGGTACTGCCAAGGAATTTGGTTTCGACTTTCTGAAAGACCGACTCATGAACCGGGAAATCGTCGAAGGACGAGGTGATCTTGGAGCCATGCTGACCGGTCGTGATGGTGCACGTGGCCCAAAATTGATGCAACGACCATACTGGTTTGCTCTCGTTGATGAGGCTGACAATGTGCTGATTGATGAAGCACGAACACCTCTTATCATTGCATCCCCTCCGGGAGAGGCGCAGGCCACGGAACAGGCATTGTTCCGTTTTGCTGCATCAGCTGCAGAGCGACTCACAATCGATGAAGATTTCGAATCAGACGTACAAAAAAAGACGTGTGAACTCCTTGGACATGGACGAAGCCTTGTACGCGCTTTCAACCGCCCACCCGAACTCGATGCCACAAGCCTTCTCGATATTTACGACGCAGTCGAACGAGCTCTCAAAGCTAAAGTGTATTTTGAGTGTGACCGCCAATATGTTGTTCGTGATGACAAGATAGTGATTATTGACGAGTTCACTGGCCGTGCCGCTGAAGGCCGCACGTGGCGAGACGGACTTCATCAGGCTGTTGAAGCAAAAGAAGACGTGGAAATAACGGTGCCCTCAGGGCACGCTGCACGCATTACCATTCAGGATTTGTTTGCTCGTTGGCCTCATCTGGCAGGAATGACTGGTACGATTGCCACAAGTGCAGGAGAAATATCTCGGACCTACGATGTCGCAGTCTCTATGGTGCCAACAAATCGACCAGCCATTCGCCAAAGACTCACGCCAGTGGTGTGTGAAACGCACAAAGATAAATTTGAGAAAATTGTTGAGGAGATCTCAGAGCTCCATGCACTTGGCCGACCAGTCCTCATTGGGACGCGATCCATCGATAAGTCAGAAGATCTCTCTGCGCTCCTAACTGCAGCAGGCCTTCAGCACACCGTCCTGAATGCCCGACAAATTTCTCAAGAAGCTGACATCGTGGCTCAAGCTGGTCAACGAGGACAAATCACCGTTTCGACAAATATGGCTGGACGAGGTACCGACATAAAGCTCGGTGAGGGGGTAGAAGAGCTGGGGGGCTTACATGTTATTTGTACAGAACTTCATGACTCAGCCCGAATCGACCGACAGCTCGTCGGCCGATGTGGTCGACAAGGTGACTCCGGAACCTGGCGTCAGTATGTGGCACTCGATGATGACATACTCATAGGTGGCTATGGCCCGAAACGTGCCAAGAGAATTGCTTCACGGATTCGAAGAAGGCTAACTCACAACCCTGAGCGACTTCTCTCCGTCTTCAAGCGAGCACAACAACGGGTTGAGGCTCGACACCGTCGACAACGACGTGTTTTGGAATATATCGAGCGCCAACGTGCAGAAGCCCACATTCAAATGAGCCAAGATCCCTATCTCGATGCAGCAAGCTGAGGTTTTGGCCCGTGCTTGCATCGATCCGTACTTTCCTGCGTGGGATGATATCGATGTTGACTGCATCCTGATGTTGTGTGAGCCTTTTCACCATGGGATATGCATTTCGTCCAATTCTGATGCTTCAAATCCTCTGCATGTACGCCCTCGTCCTGCCTGCAGAGGAGCCAAGTTCACCGATTCAACCCTCTGAAGAAACGGCTGCAGACGGAACTATCTCCGTTGTTATTCCCGGAAAACCAACGACTTCCTCAGGGACATCCGACAAGCCCAACGTTGCAACCACGACTTCCACCCCCCCCCCACAGTCGTTCCCTGTTGGTGAAGCTGCAGTCCTCCTTTCCACTGCGTTGGAACCAATGGATCTTAAGAAGGCCGCCCCTGAAGACCTCTACAGTCGGCCGCTTCCTCTCTTGGAGGCTTTGGAGCGATCTGGAGATCGTGGCCGACGCCTCTGGATTACTCAGGCCTATTGGAAAGTTTCATCTGCCTTTGCATCCGTTCGTTTCTGTACTGAAGCCGTTCAACGTTTGGAACTCATTGCTCCAGGAGGGGATCCTCACGATCGCGCCGTACTCGACGTTGCTGTGGCAGAAGCAAAAGCTGATCTTGCTGAAGCCCGAGCACAACTTGTTGCGACTCAACAGGAACTTGTCGATCTGATTGGACTCCCTATTTCTGAGTCTGCGCCATGGCCGGTTGACCGACCGCTCGCTACTCCATATCAAACCCACTTTGCAGTCATTTTTTCGAATCGTCCTGCAACCGGCCGGATCCGTGCCATTGATCGGATGCTCCCAAGCAAACATGAGGCTATTGAAGTACGAGCTGCAGCAGTCCTCGCGGCTCGTAAGGCTTTGGATATGGCAGAAACTGATCACGCCAAAGGAAAACGCCCTATTGAATCTGTGGCTTCCGCACAAGCAGCACTAGCTGCACAACAACGCGAGTTTCTCATCGCGACATTGGCGTATAACATGGATATTGCTGAATATGCCATGGCTGTTGCCGACCCGACAATCCCTGATGATCGTTTTGTTTCAATGCTCATCAGTACTCCAATTCAATGGCGAAACGATTCGGCTATTTCACCAGCGAGTGGTTCAACGCCAGTCAAAACACCAACCCCGTAAACCTTGCGTTTTTGCGTTCTTGTTTTGCATTGTCAATGATTGCACCTTCTTTTTCTGAGCAGCGCCCCCCAACATTGAAAATTGGATCTGTTGTAATTGATCCACCTGTCCTTCAGGCTCCAATGGCGGGATACACAAATTATGCCTATCGACAGGTCGTTCGTGAATTTGGAGGAGCGGGCCTACTGGCAACCGAGATGATTGCTGCACGAAGTGCAATGTGGCTTGAAACCAATCGTGGTGAACATCCAGATCGGTTGTGGGGAGTTCGAGAGGAACCCCGTCCATTGGCCG
>JBDOMS010000412.1:0-2652 GCA_039831735.1 Pirellulales bacterium | reverse complement strand
AGGGCATAAAACTTCTCCGTGAATGGCTTGCCAGTCATCCTGAATGGAAAGAGTCCGGTTCACCTCGCACGCTCGGGTACAACAGTCCATTTGTACCCAGTTTTTTGAAGTATTCAGAAACTCAGATCCCTATCTCGCCCGTGGAAATTGAGTAGGGTTGTTCTGTTGCCTAAAACCATTGCCCTCCGCCAATATTGGCTGCTCATTCTGTTTATCCCATTGCTCACATTCCGATCGATCCTATAAAGAAGAGTCGAATGTTCGAGGCATTTCAGGGCGTTGATGCTCCCCAGTCATGGGGCCCCTAGAGTCACCCCTGACTTCCTCAACCATTAAATCTTGATTTAGTGAAATTTCACTATTTTTTGGACGATTTTTGAAGAAATGAACTATTTTATTTTGGAGGCGTACTATTAGTTGCGAGCGTCCCACCCCCCTCTCAGATCGGGCCTTACTTGGACGCCGAGGAGTAAAATTATGGCACGCAAAGAAGCACTTTTGAAACTTCGAGCAATTTTGATTCGTCGTAGAGACGCCCTGCGTGGAGCTCTTGATGGAGACCTTAGTTTGCTAAAGGAATTGAGGAGTGAATCCCCGGGAGACCTCATTGATGCAGCGTATGATTCGGCTCAGGATGAAATAAGTTCTCAACTCGCCGAGGTGGAAAGCAAAGAGTTGGTTTCCATTGAAAATGCATTAGAACGCATGACAGCAGGAAAATATGGCATTTGTGAGATCTGTAACGAGAAAATCCCAATGGAAAGACTTCATGCCCTGCCCTATGCCACAATGTGTATCTGCTGCCAGCGTGATCTTGAGCGATCAGGCGGAATTGGCTCACGAGATATGATGCATGAAACAAACGAGGAGATAGGTCTCGACATTTCATGATGCCTGTCGGGTATGCTTAACTCAGACTTCCACGGAGTTTTTTGCATGCCCATACCATCACGTCTCCTATCACATCTCATCGTCATCATAGCATGGCTATGTTTCGATTCTGTTTTTGCTGATGAAGCGACAAGACTTTCGCCTATCGCACCAAAAGCAGTTAATGACCGTCAAGACCCTCTCAAACCGAAACGACTGACCTCAGACGATAGAAAAAAACTCTACGAGCAAGTCGCCCAAGAGGCAAATTACCTCGAACGACAAGCTCAACAGATTCGTCGTCTAACGGATCTCCTTCGACCGACCGTAGTTCACATCGACGCCAAGAAGCCTATGCTGCGTCCTCGGAACGGTAAGGCAAGTGAAGAGGAAGCAGGATCTGGTGTGATTACAAAGGTAGCTGGCCGAACAGTAGTCATCACAAATCGGCACGTTGTGAATAGAGCCGAACTTGAAAACATTGCAATTCGTCTTGAGGATGGTAGAGAAATCACACCAAAACGACTGTGGTCAGATGCAGGAACGGATATTGGTGTTATGGAAATTCAGGCTGATAATCTTGAAATAGCCAGATTGGCTACCAATAACTCTGTACAGATTGGGGATACTGTTCTTGCCATAGGCAGTCCGTTTGGACTTGCTCATTCAGTCACCATTGGAATTGTTTCTGCCAAAGGCAGGCGTGATCTTGAACTTGGTGAGGGGAGCGTGAAGTATCAAGACTTTATTCAGACTGATGCTGCGATCAATCCAGGAAACAGTGGCGGTCCACTGGTAAATCTGAGGGGTGAAGTTATTGGTCTCAATACTGCAATTGCTAGTAATTCTGGAGGGAGTGAAGGAATCGCTTTCGCTATTCCAATTTCAATGGTCATGTTTGTCTCCGACCAACTTGTTCGCACAGGTACAGTTTCTCGTGCCTATTTAGGAGTAACGCTAGATAGCATGTTCACTCAGGACGTTGCACACCGCCTTGGCCTTGAGCGACCTATTGGGGCTAGAGTGTCTGCTGTCACGCAGGGATCTCCAGCCGATAGAGCAGGCATCAAGCCAAATGACGTGATTTTCAGGTATGATGGTACTCCAATCGAGGATGATGACCATCTCGTTTGCCTCGTAAGCATGACCCCAACAGATCAAAAAGTAACTCTTGGTGTTTTTCGCAATCGCAAAATGATCGAACTTGCAATGCCCGTCGCAAGCCGTGATCAATTTGAATAGTCAGATTCTGTTTGACTTCCTGCGAGAGCAAGCCCCCGAAGCACACAGTCACCCACAGCAGTTGAATCACAATCTACTAACATATCGACATTACCGCGAACATTTGTATTGTGTCGCCGATCAAGCACGAGCATTCCAGTCGTAAGATTACCGGCAATCTCAACATCAGCCGTCGCCCGCTCTCGATCAAACAATTCTGGATTTGTTGCTGCCACGAGCGCAACCACGTCGTGCATAACAATGCCTTCACTTCCAAGGAGTTGTCGATGCGCTCGAAAATAATGTGGCAACATTCTGTGGAGAATCCTACCCGCACGAGAAGAAACAGGAGGAAGTTGATCCAGAACATCAAATCCGAAAACCATCTGTCGACTTGTTTCAAGTGGCACAAGCGTCGTTGAAATGGGCTCATGAACAACGTGTTGAGCAGCATGCGGGTCACAAAAAAAGTTGACATCTGCGACCGGTGTCGCATTTCCATGACCATACAGAGTCCCACCACTCATGATGATCGAATCAACAAGATCAATGAGCGACGGA
>JBDOMS010000149.1:0-2654 GCA_039831735.1 Pirellulales bacterium | reverse complement strand
TTCGTAGTGAAGGCTCGCTTCGATTCAATATCTGCAAACCCGAAAGCCTTCCTGAAAACGATCTCTCCTTGATGCACGATTAGAAATGAACACCCGGCGATGGCCTGCTGGTCCACAGCCTGCTGCAAGACACCAGTGAGTGAATCAAGCTGTTGCTGGTTCAACCCATGAGCATCTAAATCTGTCGTCACAGGCAATCCAAGCTCTTGACCAAACCCACGGGAGTAGAATCCACAAGTCCAGGCTATCGCGACAGCAAAGAAAAACTGACATATTCGCATGCTGTGTACCTCCTTCAACCGAGTTGTCCTACTTGCTTTTTAATTCATCAACAACAAGTGCACCATCACCATTGGCATCAAATTGCTGAAAGCGTTTGGTCAGTGCTGCAACATTGCGGCCCTTTGGGTTACCAATAAATTCCTCAAGGGTAATTTCACCATCATTATTTCGATCACGGGCCTGGAAAAATGTATCCGGTGATCTATTTTTCGGCGGGATAGTCTTTGACCGCTCTTGTTGCCCTGGGGTCGCCTTGCTTGTGACACCTGACATCACCGACGAAGGATAGTCTCCGTTGATGTCCGACAAATGATCAAGCAACTCTGCCTTCAGGGATGCATACACATCAGGGCATTTCGTTCGCAGGTCATTTGTTTCAGCAACATCACGTTGGAGGTCAAACAGCTCCAAATCATTTCGGGAAATTTCATCCGCTAACGCAGCCCAATCTGGAGAATAATCTCGCCCGACATTGGCCCACAGCTTATAGTCCCCCTTCCGCACGCCAATATTCCCCCACAATTCAAAAATCATGGTTCGCTCTGGAATTGACGTTTTCCCAGACGAAAGGATGTGGGGTAAAAGCGATATTCCCCGAACGGGATTTTTCCCATTACTCTCGGGAACGGTGAGCCCAGCCGCATCCAACAATGTAGAAAAGATGTCACAGTGCATAACGTGACTATCCGACACGAGGTCCCCCTGAGGGAGTTTGCCCTTCCAATTCATGACAAATGGCACATTCAGCCCGCCCTGGTAAGTTGTGGCTTTACCACCCCTCAGCGGACCGTTGTTGCCAGGAAATCTTCCGCCAGCAGCACCTTCCTCCATGGTGCAGCCACCGTTATCACTGACGAAAACGATAAGCGTATTTTCGGCCGCACCAACTTCATCTAACACACCGACAAGTTGACCAATATTGTGATCCATGTGCTCAAGAATCGCGACATAGTCACTTCGAAGAAAACTTACTCCACGATCAAGAGCTTTCTTCACCCATACTTCTGGTGCCGACGCTGGCTTTGACTCAGTAACACGAAGTGGACCATGCACAGCGTTGTACGCCAGATAACAGAAGAAAGGAGAATCCTTACCGACATTCTCACGAATGAAGTCTTCAGCCCATTTCGTAAACAATTCGGTGGCGTGTCCCTTTGCTTCATGATCTTGTGTGCGATTGTGCATGATTTTGGAACGAGATTCATGAATCCAATATGGGTGCGCCCCACCAAGAAAACCATGAAACTCATCAAACCCACGGTCATTAGGAAGTTCACCCTCAAGAGAACCAAGATGCCATTTGCCAAACGCTCCAGTCGTGTAACCCGCCTCAGAGAGATACTGAGACAGCATCTTCACATCACGCTTAATTCCCCGGTACCCGGGGGCACCGAGCGGCTGACTACCGGGGCCACGCCACATACCATTTTCAGTTGAGTACTGTCCGGTAAACATGCATGCCCGAGATGGCCCACACAGTGGAACAGTATGGTAGTTGGGGAACCGCACACCACTGCTGGCCAGAGCATCAAGTGCCGGGAGCCGCACCTCGGTGTTGTCCCAGTTGGATGGCAAGTCTCCCCAGCCATGATCATCCGACACGATAAAGAGGATATTCGGTGCGGCAGCAAAGCACCACATGCCAGAAATATTTGTTCCGAGCAGAACAAGTACACCCAAACACAACATGCGTTTTGTAATAATAAGACTTTTCATTTTTTCATTCCTCAAGAAGGCAGCGTGTCTTTTGTGCCATAGACAGAAGGTGGGTACATGAGTCTGTTCCCCACCAGCGTATGTCATGTCACTTCAAAATCTCACACAAGCGATCACCACTGCCGTTTTGGTGGCTTGTACATTGGGCCTGGTGGCTCATGGTGAGCCGGAATCCATTTTCGCATATCCTTTTTGACAGCAGCAAACTTCGGCTTGTCGGCGAGGTTCGTCCACTCCCACATGTCGTTGGCGTGATCATACAACTCTTCGGAACCATCCTCGTAGACGATATACCGATACTGACCTGATCGAACGCCGTAGTTCTTATACCCAAACGTAGTGATGGTCGCCTCGCCCCACGGAGCATCAGGATCTTTCATCAAGACTGAGAGGTCATTTCCTTCAAGTTGATTCGCAGGTGGATCGCAGCCAGTTAAGGAAGCCAGGGTTGGATAGATATCAAGTAAGTTGACCGGCTTACCACAAACCGAACCCGCCTTGGTCATGCCAGGAACTACCCAAATAAAATTGACCCGAGTCGCTCTTTCCCACAGAGAGTATTTTCCCCAGCGGCCCTTTTCACCATGATGAAAGCCGTGGTCGCTCCACAACACAATAATCGTGTTGTCGGCATACCTTGACTTTTCGAGTGACTC
>JBDOMS010000530.1:0-2691 GCA_039831735.1 Pirellulales bacterium | reverse complement strand
TAAGTTTAAGCAGAGTCACGATACAGTTATTAAGCGGCCATCGACGAGAGAGAGTCGCTGAGAAAATCTATTGGCTAAGTCAGTGCTATGCGTCACAACGACAAGAACTGTGCGCTCACTGCGATGTAGAGATAAGAGGAGTTCAGCTACTGATTCAGCGTTACGTTGATCTAGGTTTCCGGTAGGTTCATCACAGAGGAGCAGTGTTGGTTGGCAAACGAGCGCACGTGCGATTGCAACGCGTTGTTTTTCTCCACCAGAGAGTTGCGAGGGGCGATGATCAAGCCGGTGTCCGAGGTCAACTTTGTCAAGGAGTTCCCGTGCACGTGTTTGATATTCAATAGGGGACTTTTCATGCCCGATCAACGTTGGGGTGAGCACATTTTCAAGAACAGAGCATTGAGGAAGCAGGCTGTGATCTTGAAATACAAATCCTACCTGTTGGTTTCGAAACGCTGACGCATCCTTTTCATTGAGTTCATATAGATTCTGGTTGTCCAGAGTGACCGTTCCAGAAGACGGTGGATCAAGGGCGCCAAGGATGTAAAGCAATGTGCTTTTCCCGCTTCCTGACGGTCCCATGATGGCAGCAGCTTCGCCGCGTGACAGACTGAGAGATACATTATTCAGAATAGCAAGAGAGCCTTGTGGGGTCTGAAAAGCTTTCGTGAGATTTGATGCAATGAGCATAGGTTCTCTATAGTCTATTGGTTTGCGAGGCCCTGCAGGGTGAAAGCGCTAGCGTTGTCGTTTTTGATGACTTCGCTGTATACGCGCATCATACGTTCAGCCATGTGGTTGACGCTGTAATACTTACGAACATTCGCAGCCCCTCTGTCACCCATCTCTCGAGCTTGACCTGGGTGTTGGCGAACCGCTGCTAAACCATCTGCCAAGCTGTCTGGATCATTAGGAGCTACAAGCAACCCGCCACTAGTTCGTTCTAGGATTTCTGGGAAGGCCCCATGGTTTGGCTGCACAACTGGTACACCGCAGGCCATAGCTTCAAGAAGATAAAGGCCTTTGGGTTCACAATAAGTGCTTGGCACCGATAAGACATCGATTGAACGCAAGAACGAAACCTTTTGTTCTCGGTTCACTGTTCCGTGGTAATGGAATTCATTCTCTAGACCCCATTCTCGTAACTGGTTTTCAATGTTTTGCAAATAGGGACGATGTTCAGGTGCCAAATAGCCTGCTACTTCAAGTCGTGCAGGTCCAAGCTCGCGGTCCTTGCGGAAAATCCGGTATGCCTTTGCCAACAAATCGAGACTTTTTTCAGGTGCAACTCTAGCTAAGTAGCCGATCGTAAATGGATCAGATGTTAACCGAGTACGTCCACCTGGACTGAGGTCTTCAGGTGAAACACCTAACGGCACGACACGGATTCGATCTATGGGAATGCCAAGATAATCTGACATGAAAGTTTTGTAGTAATCACTCACTGCAATGAACATGTCAACGTTTGGGATTTGTTGACGAATTAATGCCAATGCACGTGTGCGATGTTCCTGCGGTAATCCTTCTAAGAATAAATCTTCGCCTTGTAAAGTAATGCAGAGAGGTTGGCCAGTGGCATGCTTGATGGGGCCCGCGAGTCCGATTAGTATCGTATTGGGCAAGTTAATCACTTCGTAAGGCTTTTCATTGCAAACCCAGTGAACAATTTTTTTTATTTCTTTGTTTTGAGGACCATGTTCACCGAGTAGCGTAGCAACAGTGAGAGCACCAAGAGCTTTTGGGTTGACCTCGATCGATCGTTTTGAAACTAAGTTGAGAAAGAATTTTGAATCCCAGAGACGATCAAGAAGCCATGGAGTTTTTCGAAAGAGTGTCAGGTGCTGTTGTAGATAGATACTTACACCGCCCAACAGAACACGGTCCTCGCTGACATTCTCTTGATCTACTCGTGTTGGTGTATATACCGGCATCAACGTGACATCATGTCCTTGCCGAAGAAGTTCTGCCGCAAGTGCGTTGTCACGTAGGCAGCTTCCGCAGTACATCCCAGCGGCTCCAGCGGTAATTGAAAGGATTCTCATAGTGTAATTCTTAGTTTAGATTGTACGTTCAGATGCGAATGGAAGGAAATGAGAGCCTTTAGGATCTCACGCTATAATGACAGCATGTCGTTAAAAATTCGGCTACCTCTTCCAGGGCAGGCACTGCCTGGACGATCTGAGTCAATGACTCTAACCAACCGCCACTACGTCAATAATCATCCCTTGACGGGTCCTTTTTCATCTGGATTTGAGGAAGCATTGTTTGGGATGGGATGTTTTTGGGGTGCGGAGCGGATTTTCTGGGAGATCCCAGGTGTATATACCACTGCTGTTGGTTACGCTGGTGGGTCTACTCAAAATCCAACTTACCGTGAAACATGTTCAGGGATGACGGGCCATACAGAGGTAGTCTTTGTTGTTTTTGATCCTGTTCAAACATGCTATGAAGTTATGTTAAAAGTTTTCTGGGAAAATCACGACCCAACACAGGGAATGCGTCAAGGTAACGACATGGGTACGCAGTATCGGTCAGCAATCTATTGTTTCTCACCCGAGCAACGGAAGGCAGCTGAAGCCTTACAATTAGTTTACGAGGATAAGCTCACCGCGGCTGGTCATGGTGCGATCACGACTGAGATCAAGGATCAGCAGACGTTCTATTATGCTGAGGATGACCATCAGCAGTATT
>JBDOMS010000063.1:0-2695 GCA_039831735.1 Pirellulales bacterium | reverse complement strand
ACACGGTGGATTACTTGGAAGTCTTTCAGGGGCAGACGGCCTTGATTGGTTTGCAAAACAAGGTGTTGAGCACCTTGTTTCTTTTCAAGTAGACAACCCTCTCGCCATTCCTTTCGATAGTGAGTTCCTCGGTTACCATAGTCTATCGAAGTCTCATTTTACGCCACAGGTCATTCCGAAGTTGTATCCCTCCGAACGTGTTGGCGTTGTCATCACATCACACGGCATCACGCGGATTGTCGAATACAGTGACCTTCCGGAAGACATGGCTGCGAAGCGCCTTCCAAATGGCCGTCTTGTCTTCCACGCAGGCAGCATCGCCGTGCATGCCTTCCAAAGAAAATTTCTTGAAAGAATGGCCAAACAAAACAATACACTTCCACTTCATATGGCCCACAAGTCAGTCCCTTTCATTGGCTCAGATGGGGGCTTCGTCGACCCTCAACAACCAAATGCTTATAAATTCGAACGCTTTCTTTTTGATCTCATGCCACATGCTGAAACGGTAACTCCGGTTGAAATCAAGGTGCAACAGGGTTTTGCCCCGCTCAAAAATGCATCGGGGGCATCGAGTGATACGGCAGAACATGTGCGAAGTGCCATGGTGTCTCATGCCCAGGAAATGCTAAGAAACGCTGGAGTAGAGATAGCAAACGATATTGATGTTGAACTTGCTTCACATTCAATTATTGACGCAGATGACATCACTCGTTTTATTCAATCAGGAAGCACAATTGAGAGGCCAACTGTCATTGGCTCCTCCTAGAAAAAGGATGTAAAAAGATAATGCTGCATGCAATTATTATGGCTGGCGGTTCGGGAACACGCTTTTGGCCAGCAAGCAGGACGGCTCTCCCCAAACAGCTTCTTTCACTGTCTGGAACAACAACTCTTCTTGAAAACACGGCACAGCGTCTCAATGGTCTGCTACCTCACGATCATGTCATGGTCGTGACATCAGCAAGGCTTATTGATGCAGTAAAACAACAATTGCCTCACATTCCAGCAGATAATGTTGTTGGTGAACCGTGTAAAAGAGACACGGCTCCGTGTATCGGTTTAGCAGCTCTGCTGGTCGCTCGAACCGATACAGATGCCACAATGGCTGTTATGCCATCGGACCATGTGATTTCTCCTGCTCAAGATTTCTGTTCTGCAATCCAACTAGCTGACAGTATTGTCAATAAAAATCCAAGAAGACTTGTAACTTTTGGAGTTTCTCCATCCTACCCGGCTGAAGGCTTTGGCTACATCCAAACTGGAGAACCATTACCAGTTGAAGGCCTGCCTGATGCTCCTGCATCCGTCTATCGTGTGAAAAGTTTCAAGGAAAAGCCTGCTGCAAGCGTAGCTGAAGACTACCTCAAGTCGGGAGGCTACCTCTGGAATGCTGGTATCTTTGTATGGAAAGCACAAACAATCATAGACCTACTCGCAGAACACCAACCTGACTGTCTTACTCATCTACAAACCATTGTTGCCGCCTGGGACACCCCCCAACGTGACGCAGTATTTGCAAAAGAGTTTTCTGCAATAAAGGGCATCTCCATTGATTATGCCGTGTTGGAGAAAGCAAAAGATGTCAGCGTCATTCAAGCTCCATTTTCATGGGATGACCTGGGGGGCTGGTCTGCGGTTGCTCGCCAGCGCGGTGCAGATTCAAATGGGAATACAGTCGTCGGACGACATCTTGGAATCGATTCTAAGAATTCGATTATTCAGTCAGATCGCCAGCATCTGGTCGTCACGATGGGAGTCAGTGATATGCTTATCGTGAATACTCCAGATGCAACGCTTGTCGCTGACCGTACTCATGAAGAGGCCATTCGAAAGATTGTTGAAGAGATTAAGGAGCGAGGATGGGACGAATACTTGTAATAATTACGACATTGTTGGTTGCTTCCCTCCAAGGAACAGTACAGGCTGATGAAAATAATCTATTCGACGCTTCTTCTTTGCTGAAAAACCTTCAATCTTCAGCAGATTCACTTCTTTGGTCTGATGAGGCTATTCATCATGACTGGCGACTCCAACATCAACCTGGCACGAACAACTATCGCGTGCTTGATCCTGAAGAAAACATCTTTTTCTCTGGTGGAGCTGCCGAATGCCAAAAGACGTTCAACACTCTGAGAAAAACAAAAAAAACATCTCAGGACTATGAATCAACAGTCGTTGTATTGCATGGACTTGGCAGAGGACGCCAATCAATGAAACCACTCGTTGATCATCTGCGAAATAGTCTTCGTGCTTCAATTATTTCGTTTGGATACGCAAGTACAAAAGCACATATCTCGGAACACGGCCAAGCTCTCGCAAGCGTTGTTGCTGGTCTAGGTGGCTCCACTCATATTAGTTTTGTAGGTCACAGCCTTGGGAATCTTGTCATTCGCAGTTGGTTTGCGCAGGCACGTGATGAGAGTCTGAAAAAGCTATTCCGCGTCGTTATGCTTGGCCCTCCTAATCAGGGCTCTGATCTCGCGAAAAAAGCCTCCAAAATCTGGATTCTCCAGACTTTATCGCAAGGTGCCGTAAAAGACCTTTTGATTGACTGGGACAACGTTGCTACATCACTCCCAGCACCACCATGTTCCTTTGCAATCGTTGCCGGTGGAAAAAATGATAAACATGGCTTCAGCTCTCTTCTTGATGGTGATGATGATAATGTTGTTCGAGTTGCTGAAACTCAGCTTGA
>JBDOMS010000280.1:0-11937 GCA_039831735.1 Pirellulales bacterium | reverse complement strand
CAAGGCAGACTTTGCGCTTCGAGACGGTGCGTTACTGCGTACAGAAATCCATCCTTCAGAATCGAAAAGAGTTTTTCTGAAAGATGCCCGTTTGCAGAATGCGATCATACAGTTTGACTTTCGGCTCTCAGGCAAGACATCAGATCTACGTCTCGTCACGGGCAGCGGGGGCCACTACAACAGTGTCACCCAAATTCACCGTAATTACTTCCAAATCAATACGGCGTCTGATCGTGATGCTGGATTTGTCCCTGCCCAACTTGGCGAATGCATTCGTATGCCGTGTCCAGATCAATGGCAAACCATGACCATCGAATACTGGGCCGATGAGATGGTGGCTCATCTGAGTGATACTGAAATTATTGTTGGAGCACACCCAATTGTTGATCGTACCCGTCTGTATTGTGCATTCCAGTTCGATCTCCCCGGTGCTTCTATCGATAATGTTCACATTTGGGAAGCGGCTCGTCAGCTCGATAATTGGAAGGAGACGCGAAAGAAACTCACGGGAGTACAACGAAGCCGAACTCCAGTGAGCCGAAACCCAGTTGAACAATATAAATTGGAGTGCATGAATCTCAGATCCCGTCTCATGCTTGAGCATCAGGACTACCGTGACCTCGTCGCCACGCATGACTCACTCCAATCTGCTTTGCAGAAGACCTATCCAGAAGCGTTCATGAGCCACAAGCAGCTGAGTAAGCGTATTGCACATGCAAAAAAGCAGATAAAGGAAAACGACCCCAACTTTAAGAAAATGGAACAACTCGTGCACCACGCACGTCGTGCAGAAGACACATATGTTGTTTCTTTGGCACCACAGCTGAATCAGTTCAAAGCCGATGGAATTCCAAAACAGCGTTTTGCCTCCGAGCTCGGTCAAGTCCGCGGTCAGCTTGAAGCTGCTGGCGATGAACAACTTGCCCGGCTTGTTGCCAAAACCGCTGAGCGACAAAGGCAACTTGAAGCCGAGTTTCCCGAAGCCTTTCAAAGTGTGGATGATGCCGTTGAACAACGGAGAGCTATCCGCAAGGCGATCACTGTCATCCCGGAGTTTGCGAAGCTTAATCAAGCTGTGGTTGATGCCGGGAAGGCCATCAAGGCATATGAACACCAGGTGGCTCCAAATCTTGCTGAACTAGAAGTGGCGTCAAAAGCCTATATGAATGCCTCCCGTTCTTCCCAGAAAGAATGATCATGCCATCATGCCATCATGCCTCTTAACACGACGAGCATTTCTCAATTCTACCGTTGCTGGTGCCGCTGCGATGAACCAGTCGTTGTGTGCATCGCCTATTGATGCACTACTCTCTGGGCACCGAATGAAGGATATTGAGATTCGTACGGTGTCACTTCCGTGGCCACGTGACGTCGGTCGAAATGCAGTGAAAGGCAAGCATGGTCATGGCCCGATTAAGCGGCGCGTCTGTGTTCTTCATACTGACAAGGGAGCGACCGGGTGGGGAGAAATGCAGGGCGGATTTGGAAAGGTGCAACGGTTTCTAGATAGCATCAAAGGACGCACCGTTGCTGAATTGATTGATCCTGCTACTGGTATTCGATCTGAAACGCATCATGCCATTGATATTCCCCTGCATGATCTTGCTGGTGTTATTCTCGATCAACCTGTCTGGGCAATGACCGGTGTGAAGCAGCCACACCTCACAAAGGTCTATTCGGGAATGATCTACTTCGATGATCTTGATCCCGAAGAACAACCTGCCGGGATTGATAAGGTTTTGGAAAATTGTCGCTGGGATTACGAGTATGGATACCGCCAGTTTAAGGTGAAGATTGGACGTGGAAACAAATGGATGCCGGCTGCGGCTGGTCTTCAGCGTGACATCGACGTCGTCAACGCTATTCATAAAGCATTTCCTGATGTCGATATCCTTGTTGATGGCAATAACGGGTTCACTGTCGAAACGATGATTGAATTCCTGGAGGGTATTCCGGATGTTCCACTGTTCTGGATTGAGGAACCGTTTCATGAAACGGTTGTCGACTGGAATCGCCTCAGTGAGTTTCTCCAGGCACATGGTCGTAAAGAAACCCTTCGGGCTGATGGTGAAGCCAAGCCGGATTTTCAGGCCCTTGAAGCACTCCAAAAGAACCATGCGATTAATGTCCGCTTAAATGACATCTGTGGTTACGGTTTTACAAAGTGGCGACAGCAGATAACGCCCCTCTCGAAGGAAGGCATTTTAGCATCACCGCATACATGGGGCTCAGCGCTCAAAACGGTATATACAGCCCACCTCATTGGGGCGTATGGGAATGCTCCAACGATTGAAGGAGTAACGACCGCGGGCAGCGATGTTGACTTTGGTGACAACAAAATTGTTCAAGGGCGATTGCATCCTTCTGGCCAGCCTGGATTTGGACTTTCATTACCAACTCCTTCATAGTGAATCCCATGGTTAAGGCATATTTTTTCTATCCGTCTTTGAGTTCTCCAAAAATAACACAGGCTGGGAACGGAGCAGTGTCGTTCCTCTGTCTGCTGGTGTTGTTGTGGATCACTCCTCATCGTGAGGCACTGGCCAATCAACCACGACCGCTTCCGAATATCATTATTATGCTGGCGGATGACATGGGAATCGGTGATACCAGCGCTTATCACGGTGTTTCTCTCGGAGCCACGTCGCCACCAATCGGTCGGACTCTCAGCACACCCAATCTTGAGGCCTTTGCTCAGTCGGCCATCCTGTGTACGGATGGGTATGCACCAGCCTCAATGTGTAGTTCGACTCGATATTCTCTCCTCACTGGACGTTTTGCTCATAGGTCATACTTGAAAAATCAGGGTTGGCTGCCCCATGGACCAAACACCCCAATGATTCAACGGTCATTGATCACCTTGCCAGAAATGTTGCAATCCAATGGGTATCAAACGGCAGGGATTGGTAAGTACCACGTGGGCATGGCCTTCGATGATGGAGAGGGAAAACCTGCGGACGATTTCTACTTTCATGATGTGGATTTCACAAAGCCACTTCTTGATGGCCCAACGCATCATGGGTTTGATGAATATTTTGGAGTTCCTGGCAATACCGAAGACCCATTAGACACAGAGCCACGGGTCATGATTCGAAACGATCATTTTATCTTCACAGACCGTAGCAGGATGAAGATGATTGGCATGAATAAGCGCGCAGGAAAAATTCTTGCGGCTCCAGACTGGGATCTGGCCAAGGTCGGCTCGTTATATTTGCAGGAGGCCACGTTATTCATTGATCGCCAATCACAAAACGCTGACAAACCGTTTTTCCTGTATTACGCACCCAATGCAAATCATTTTCAGCGGAATCCTCTTGGTGATTATGCCGTTCCAGAAAATCTTGGCGGCACACCCATCAAAGGGCAAAGTCGATATACAGATGGTGTGTCGGCAGGCGATCGGGAAGATATGGTTTTGGAAAATGACGTTGTCTTCGGAAGGCTTCTCCAGCAGCTCAAACGCACTGAGGATCCCCGATGGGCTGGTCACCGATTGATTGAAAACACACTTGTCATCTTTACGAGTGATAATGGTCCGAATGTCGGAGACAATACTGGATGGAATCAGGAAAGCGGGGGGCTTCGCGGGAAGAAAGCAAAACTCTGGGAGGGAGGTATTCGTGTTCCACTCTTGGTGTCGTGGCCGGCCGTCCTCAAAGGAGGTACGATCAGCAGATCGATTGTGACACTAACAGATCTCTACGCGACACTTGCCAGTGTTGTCGGTCACTCGCTTCAGTTGTATGAAGCGCACGATAGCCAAGATGTTCTGCAATACTGGAAAAATACACAGCAAACACCGGATCATCGGCCACGCGTCTTTTTTTGTCATCTGGGCCCACCGTACCTCAATGATGCACTGGTCTTACGGCAGGGGCAGTACAAACTTATTGTGGATGGTGGGCTTGCGATGCCATGGGCCCCATGGTCATCGCAGGCATCGCGAGGTGCGTCACGACCAATGGTTTTGTATGACCTAAGCAGCAATCTGTATGAAAGAGGTGATTCAACGGAGACATCAGCAGAGGCGACTGCCCAGGCCATGGCAGCTAGACTTTTATCCATCCATAACCGGGGCCATGCAAGGCAGTTAGATGTATCATCGACGGCTGAGTTGATTGTGGATCCGGGCTGGCATAATTTGCGAAATGATGTCACTGGAGACATTGGATTTGAGTTTCAACTTCGGTCAGGCAGTGGAGAAAAACGAGTCACACATCTTGGAATGTTTGATGATGTTGAAAGAGATGTTCCTGTGCGTGCTGCACGATCCGTTCCTTCGGAGGGGGGGCGTGACCAGCCATCGCTTCAAGCGGGACAAAGAAAAAAACGGAATATCAAAGCGGATCACACGCTCAGGCTCTTATGCAGATCATCCGGTGATGCGGTTGAGATAGCCCGCTGTGAAGTACGTGCTGACGAAAGTCGTCCCTCAGATGAGCCATTTCGCTATAGCTCTCTTCGTGAGCCAGTAACCCTACAAGAAGGAAAAACGTATATTCTTCTGATGTCGACGGGGGCAGGGGATGGGGATTGCTTTCGTGATCCAGCCAGTGCGGATGGGCTTTCACCCATATTTCATCAAGACATAATTGTATATCGAAGCGTTTTATTCCGTGATGGAAATCCATCGCACGCAGGTGCCATTCCTGGGTTTGAGGATCTTCATGATTCATACTCACGCCACAGGGCACCCATGGGCCCTACATTGCTCTTTCAGGAATGACTGCTCGTGAATAGTTTTTTCAACAAGACGCTACTGGCTTTATGTGTTCTTGTCAGTATCTTGCTGAACAGTCTTTTTGGAGCAGAAACGAAGAAACAGCACGGCGGCGCTGGTTCGCTGCGGTCAACCGCACCATCAAGAAATCGCCCCAACATTGTATTGATCATCTCCGATGATCAGACGTACCGTGACTTCGGTTTCATGGGCAACAAAGCGGTGCGGACACCAAATCTAGACAGACTGGCCGCTCGATCAGCACTTTTTCCAAATGGTTATGTGCCTACAAGTGTCTGCAGTCCGTCCTTGGCAACAATTCTTACTGGTCTGTATCCACATCAGAGTGGTATTCACTTCAACCATCCCCCGCCTGGCAACAGAGCATTCAATACAATGACGTCACGCCCTCAGTACATGCGTTTGCGGCGTAATGCATTCTACCTTATTCGGTCTGCTGAAACGCTACCTGAGTATCTTGTCATGTGCGGCTATAAGAGTCTGCAAACTGGAAAATTCTGGGAAGGACATTTTTCTAATGCGGGCTTTACTAGTGGGATGACGATTTTTCGTCATGTTCCTGGACAGACGTTTGGTGGCAATCGTAGGTTGGCTAACGGTATCATGGTCGCCCATGGGAATGGTGATTTTGGCCTAAAGATTGGCCGAGAAACAATGCAGCCAATTTACGATTTCATTGATGATTGTGTGGGCAAAGATCCATTCTTCGTCTGGTATGCCCCGTATCTGCCACATCAACCACATGATGCACCTCGGAAGTATTTTGATCTTTACGAAAATACTCAAAATGTTCCTGAGTATTGCATTCCGTACTACGCATCCATCTCGCAGTTCGATGAGACTATTGGTGATCTCATGACGTATGTGGAAAGAAAAGGACTGATCCACAACACGCTGTTTGTTTTTGTCATCGATAACGGCTGGACCCCAGGCACGCGTAGGCACAAGACCTTGAAGCATTTCTTTCACCACACGGAGAAGAGTAAGCGGTCACCATTTGAGGACGGAGTGCGCTCGCCTATCTTATTTTCTTGGAACAAGCATATCGTGCCTGGCCGCCACAATATGCTATGCAGTAGTATCGATATCGTGCCAACGCTGCTTCATCTTGTCGGCGAGTCACGTGCGGCGAGGCGATTGCCTGGGATCAATCTGCTTGATGCAGACACTCGGGATAGGAATGCAGACCGAGCTGTGTTCGGTGAGATATATCCGGGGGACGCAACAAGCCTTGGGTATCCCTCACAAGATGTTGCTTACCGTTGGGTTCGTCAGGGTGACTTCAAGCTCATCAGCCCACAAGGAGAAAAGCCGTGGGGTAACTACCTCACTTCAGCGACGCTGTTCAACCTTGTGCAAGATCCGTTGGAAGAAACGAACCTGATGGACCAGCCTGACTATCAGGTAGTGGCCAGTCGACTCATGCAAATACTCGATACATGGTGGACACCAGGCGATGATGGCGACGTACCTAAACCTCCGATGCAAACTCACCAGTTGACCAACTAGCCATTACCAGTTGTCGTAGGTATGAATCATGCTGACAGGGCGATCGCTGTGCGAATCAGTATGATCTAGTCGTTGCCATCTGGTTTTGTAGAAACCTTCGAGTCTTTGTTTAATTCAATTATGACGTTGTGGTGTGAATGCTCAGTTGCAAGATTATGGTATTCGCGCGGATCCTGAATGATGTCATAGAGTTCCTCACCTCCGTCACCATATCGAATGTATCGCCATCGTTTACTACTGAGTACGTAGTCTTCTGATGTGATATATGTTGTGACAACACGGTGTGTTTTGTGTGAGGGGTTTTTTAGCAGATCAGTTAATGACACGCCTTGTACATCACGCGGTGGTAAGCCAGCTAGATCTACGAGTGTCGGATACAAATCAAGAAGGCTCACGGTTTCATCGCAGATGCTGTTCGCTGCGGTCAGGGGACTCCACACAATGAGGGGGACCTGCGTTGAATGTATCCAGCCAGACTGTTTTCCCCACGCTTGCTTCTCCCCAAGATGCCAGCCGTGATCACTGAACAAGACAACAATGGTATGTTTTGTATGTGGAGACCCATCCAGATAATCAAGTAATCGTCCAATCTGATGATCAATGAAGGATACGCTAGCCAGATATGCTTGCACTGCGTGTTTCCATTGTTTGTGCTTCATGACATGTGCATGAGTGCCTGCGGTCACTGCACTCAAAGCACGGAGCTTTCCCGCAGCTGGAACATCTTGAAGGTCATGCGCACGTGTGTCAGGTAAACACAGATCAGCAAGTGGGTATTGGTCAAAATAGGGTTTTGGCGCATAGAGTGGGATATGCGGTCGGTAAAATCCAACAGCCATAAAAAACGGAGAATCTTTCGATTCGTGCGTCATCATTTTCTCGATCGACCAATCGACTATTTTGCTGTCACCAAATGCTGCGTCTGGTACGTCGAAAGCCGCCCAATCGAAAGACTCCCCCTTTTTTTCATCGGGACTTCTCTCACTCGGCATGCGATTAAACGGGAGAACATAACTTTTTCCCGCAGGTCCATCTTCAATAATATGACGGGGACTGGGCGAGCCTTTACTTTTCAATTCTTTCTTTGTGTAGTCCACATCGTTGCTATCGAACGGACTCCAGCGTTGTTCGGGAGTATAGGTCTCATGAAAGATTGCATGCGTCACACTTTTCTTATGATGTATTTTTCCAGTGCCATACGTGGAGTAACCATGAGTGGCGAAATACTGAGGTAACATGGTGTAGGAGCGATAGTCGAATGTATCTCCATTTCCATATACCTTGGTTTCATTTGCGGTAAGACCTGTCAGCACTGCCGTGCGGGACGGTTGGCACAGTGGCGTTGTGCAATGAGCATTTGTAAAGGCCACTCCACGTTGTGCGAGTCGATCTATGTTTGGTGTTCTGACCTGTGGATGACCTTTCAGATAGCCAACCCAGTTGTTGAGATCATCAACACTTATGAAGAGAACGTTCGGATGTGACGGCTGCTGAGTTTTTGGAGTAGCCTGAGTAGCAGAGCACACAAACTGTGGGGTGAGCAGTAATGGAAGACACAGTGCGAGGTAGCGAACATTCACAGTGAGGGCTCCAATGCCTTATTGCGTCAGAAAATCCGGTTTGAATTCCAGGTGCTTGAGTGGTTGACTGGGGTGAGCATGCAGATGGGTGTATTACTTGCTGGACGGTAAGACAACTCTTGTATATGGGCTTGAGAGATAGGTTGCATAGGTTCGATCATGATGTCGCACTGTTGTGAGGTAGTTGCTGAAGAAGTCAATATGATGAGCGTCCGCAGGAAGTTCAATTTCAGCAACCCAGACATGACGTCGATCATCATGGTGCATGTCTGCAAAATTCTCATCTGGTATCAGTTCACTCAGGTATTTCGGACTGCCATCTGGGGATCGATTAAACATCCACCAGATGCGGCCAGCCTCTGGCTCACAGCCATCGGGAAACTGTATGAGCACTTCAATAGCATTTTCAACAAATTCGTACTGAACTGTCGGGGGCACCAAAAGCATGCCGCGGACATCCTTCGGAAAAAAATGTGTGAGGAGAAAGGCGGCTTTATTTGACTGGTGGCGTTCGAGTTGAGGGTGTCCTTTTTTGCCATGGCCAGTGTTGGCACCAAGGTACAGCGGAATCGTTGGGTGGTGTTCCCCGCCCCAGGCAATGTCATAGGCAACACAATCATGGGTTCCTGGATGAAAGAGCATTTCAACACCACGGTCTCTCAATTGTTCAATGTTGCGGGAAATAAAGACATCATCAGAAATATCATGCGTGAAAGTCTGAAGGTCCTCCCATGTATGACCATGGGTCAAAACCATTTGATTAAAGGTTGGGCCAAAATGCCCTCCGGAAAAGATCCCTCGTCGTCCTTCCTGTGACTCCAACTCTCTCCATGCGTCAGGATCGCAAAGTCTCAAGGGTGAGTCCCAAATTGGCGACACAGTGGCGTGAACAGCGGTCATTCGATCATCGTGTATGATGGCCATGGAAGGCGAAGCACCATTTTTTGATGATCCTGTGACAGCTACCTTGCCCCGATCGAAATACTGTGGTTCTGAATATGCCAGAGTTATGGCACGCATGAGTGTGGCGGGCCAGGCCCAATATTGAATTTTGAAGTGGGGATTGAGCGTCTGAGCAAAGCGTTCTTCTGCCGCATTTGCCAGATCTTTTTCGCCATACGTGCCTGGCTCTTGGACAACCGTCACTACCAGTCCGATCCCACCATTGAGGAGTGCTGTGTCGATTCTATTTGGCTTGAAATCATGTTGTAAGCGATCTGGTGAACTACCTCCGGTAAGATGAAAGCCTTTCGCTCGCTGGTGTGAAGGCACGATCAATCGCACCGGTACCCGAAAGTCCTGACCTGACCAGAGTTCGCCAACATTGATCGTGACAAGTTTCTGTCGTGTCGCAACGTGGCCCTCAACAGGATGCCAGTCTTGAAGTGTTTTGATCTCCAACGTGGTTGGGTCACGTATTGCGTCCATGTCAAAAATGTCAGCAGCGACCAGATGATCTTGAGATACACCACTTAGAGTAGTTACCACCATGCAGGCCAAAACAAAAGTAGGAAAGCGTGGTCGTCGGGCTGAATAAGCTGTCGTGTGTGTTTTCATGTGCCTGAGAGGAAAGAGTGGTGCGAGAGTAACTCATCTTTAGATTGCATCGAAATTACGAGTGCCACGGAACAATTATAAAGAAGCAGTCGTGATTCCCATAAGTGAGTGCCAGGAAGCCTGCATGCGAGTCGTATCAAGAATTATATGGGATGGAATAGCACCAATCTGTTTGCCTGGATTGAGAACAATTGTGTTGCCAATATGGTCAATCCATGATCCATTTTTTAAGAATGGAGCATTGTGAATGTGACCACAGAGGACGGCATCTGGAGTAAAATGTTCGATCCACTCCCTCAGCACCGAATCACCAACTGTTCGATTTCCAATACAACTTATCGGTGAGTCTTCGGGTGGTGCGTGATACACCCAAACCCATCGCTGCGTTCTCTGTTTCGCATCTTCTGTCAGTTGGGAAAGGACCTGCTTCTGAGAGTGGGGCCCATCCCACCAAGGACAAATTGAGATCGTGAGGTCTTGTTGCGTGAGTGTTTCTCCATCGCATGGAATATGCAGATCGCGCACCTCACGCATCCATACTGCGGACTTCTCTCCAGCCTCGTTTCTGCCCGTGAGGTCATGATTTCCAGAACACACCATGAGGAACGTTTTCTTTTGAAGTGTTTCGAGATGCTTGAGAACTGCAATCATTTGGCCCTTCCGTGGGACCGGTGATGCCACCTCAAGAAGATCGCCAGCGATAACGACTGCATCAAAATCAGCAGCGACCTGTTGAAGCCAGTCATACTGTTGAAGGGTGTAATGAAGATCAGCTACCAGGAGTACGTTCATAAGTGAGCTAGTTATTTGGGTCGGCTTCACGTTCTGATCCACTCGCGGGCTCATCATCGTCGTGAGCCTGATGGATGAGCGCATCGAGAACCTCATCAATCATAGCGAGGCTTGGGTCACGTTCTTTGTATTGCTGTTTGATATCCGCGAGATACGTTGTTGCCGCATGGAGCCTTTGCGCAAGAAGTTCACTGACCATAAGAAGGACATCCGTATGGCACTTGAGAAATGAGATGCCATCCTCCACCACAAGGCAACATGTTGGAGTAACGGCACGTACCGTAGCCGTGATGGGTCTCCTCAGTAACAGTGACATTTCACCGATTGGCGAGCCCGGCTGCATGACTTTTGTTATCAGGATGTCGTCACCCTTGATGATTTCAACAGTACCAGATACCAAGAAAAGGAGAACACCTGATGAAGGTCTATCCTCGTGGAGGAGGATGTCTCCTGGTGCATAGTTGCGGCGGGGAACACCCTCACAAATGTCTAAGAGTTCTTTGATCGGAAGCATTTGGCCTGACAGTTCGTTAGAAAGTCATAAAAATCTTGATGGTGTTTGCAAGAGTGTACCGTATCATAAAGGCCTCAAAAATCGCTACTCTTTTTGAAGACATGCTTGATTGGTGTGTGGTGCCCATGAATGAATAACATGTGTATTCCTGCCGATGAGGGGTGAAGCGATCGAAGCCCGTGTGATACCAAGGAGGAATGAGATGAAAAGCAGACTGGTGGTTCTGGCAACCTGGATTGTCTTCATGAGTCTTCACAACATATGCGGTGCCGAAGACACGTGGCATGATCTTTTTGATGGAAAAAGTCTTGAAGGCTGGCGTGCAACAGCCCATCCTGAGTCATTCAATATTCATGAAAATGCTATTGCGGCAGGCGGTGGTCCAATGGCACATCTTGTGTACGTCGGGCCTATCAGCAACCATGACTTCAAAAACTTCGAACTTAAAATGGATGTGAAGGCATTGCCGGGTTCAAATGGTGGAGTGTTTTTTCATACAGAATCGCAGGAGGGAGCATTGAAAAAAGGCTATGAAGCTCAAATCTGTGATACGTATCCAGATAAACGAAAAACAGGCAGTCTCGTTGATGTGCAAGACATCGACCAGTCGCCTGTTGCTGATGGAACGTGGTTTGAGTATTCAATACGCGTTCATGAAAAACAAATAACGATTTCAATTAATGGAAAGCCAATCGTTGAGTATGAGGAACCTGCAGAACCAAAGCGAAAAAAAGGCCGAGAGCGGCGGCTTCTTTCCCATGGCCAAATTGCCCTTCAGGCACACGATCCAAAGAGTATGGTCTTGTACAAAAACATCCAGATAAAACTTCTTGACAGTAAGTGAAGCACGTAGTGCAGGGAATTGATAGCTTTACGTTTGAGGCTGGGAGTGAACATGGAACAGGGCTATGGAGAGAGTTGTTTCTCGAAGGTATTTAATTGCAGTCGTCACACTCGTTACGAGACGTGGACGTTCCCATGCCTGCCAGCAATCAGTCAAAAAACAAGACTGTTGTAGTAGCTGCCAAATTCCCCACTTTCCATTTGGCATGGACGCTACAAACAACCGATGCTCAAACGCTGACGAAACCAAGTTTGTCCATCAGCACACAGGGTTCTTGCTGGAAACACTTTGTGTTGGCTGCACTCTTTCCGAGTTATGGTTTGATGAAAACTGCTTGCCAGAAGGGTTGTGTTACAGATGATCGTCGTGTCACACACACGTGATCTAGACACGCAGCAGT
>JBDOMS010000002.1:10594-11943 GCA_039831735.1 Pirellulales bacterium | reverse complement strand
TTGAGCACATCTGCCATTTTTCGCCATGCAGTGCCCTGTTTTGAAGGAAGTTCACCGGCAACTGACATGATGAGCCCACTAGCATCTTGGTGTTTCTCAACTGCCTGAGACACGTTGTATTCGAGCATTTGATTCACAAACCCGGACTCCAGATTGGTACAACAGGCAACTGTGCGATGGACGTGAACAGATCCACGAGAGGTTGCATGAGCGCAACGCCATAAAGCAACACTGCGCCCCCTGCTACTACACTTCCCACAACGGGAATACTAGCTTTATGTCGAGCCAGACCTGACAACAACCTCTGTCGATACCACCCCACCATATATGGCATGCATGAAGATCGGCTCACACGAGGCATTTTCAAAACCTGCTGAACCAGGAGCGAAGAAGATTCATCACATTTGCTTTTTTCGGGTGGCACAAGCTCAGTCCATATATCTGCCTGCTCGCTATCCGTAAGATCAAGCGTGTCAAGAACAGCACGACACTGACACACAAACATTGAGTCACGATCCCGCACAATCCCACACCTCCGATTGACAGCGAGGAAGACACCAACGGTGAGTAACAGAATGCATACTACGACTACCCCAGGCATGAGCACTGATTCAATAATAGGATTCGAGGTGCTTGGGATGACAGCTTTCGATAACTCAAAGGGGGCTTCAAGTGCAACAAGGAGAGGAGTGTTGAACAACACAAAAAACAGTATCCCGAAACATGCAGCCACACATATAAAAAGTGGATACATCAGGGACACGAGTTTGTCCCATGTTGCACGCTGCTCTTCGACAACGATAAACCGAACCATTTCTGTCAACCTATGGGCATCGCCTCCTGCGAGCGTCAGTCGAAGAATGCCTCGAAATGGTATTGGGATAGATTCAAGGATTGACGATACGTCATGCAGACTTCTGCACGCAGGATCACGAAACGCACGTGTCGCGATGTCGAGGGCTGAAAGTGTATCTCTATAATTGCTGCGTTTCGTTCCACATGTAACGCGGATAACAGCTGCTATGGCTGCTGACACGTCTCCAGCACTTGATAAATGTTCCCCAGTCATTTCCGCTGACATACTCGAGCATCGCCTCCTGTTCTCTCAGAACAGATCTACCCTGCTTTGACGTTCATCATCAGTGAGATGGCAGTTGCATCAATGTACACTTTTTTTTCAAATGCCAAAGTAGAATCACATTCAATCTCATGACACCTCCATCACCTCGGCATGCACAGTCCTCTGTATTTCACTTCAAATGTGTGAACTCAAAGGGCAACGATGGACTCACTTCCTGTTGATACTCACGTGGTGAATAAACTTACACAGAACGAGCGGCGTGCCTATT
>JBDOMS010000002.1:0-10584 GCA_039831735.1 Pirellulales bacterium | reverse complement strand
CAACTCCATGGCTGTGTGATCTTATGGGGGTTCACAGCGATTCTCGGAAGAATCATCACTCTCCCAGCAGGTGAACTTGTTGCATGGAGAATGGCATGTGTCACAGTGCTGTTAGCCACGTTCCACCAAACATGGAAAGGCCTGCGCGTGATGCGTAGTCGCTCCATCATCATATATCTAGGAATTGGCTGTATCGTTGCGGCGCACTGGCTGGCATTTTATTCATCTATCAAGATGGCGAATGCATCTGTTGCTGTGGCATGCCTTGGACTCTCCTCAGTATTTGCTGCCATCCTTGAGCCTTTTATCACAAGACGACCTCACGAGCGTTACGAAATACTCCTTGGAGCACTTGCCATACCAGGTGTTGTTTTGATTGTTGGTGGTGTTCCAATCGACTTCCGTCTTGGCATTCTGATAGGTGTCGCCTCCGCTTTTTTGAGTTCAATTTTTACGACACTCAACAAACGATTTGCTGAAGCTGACAACGCCTTCACAGTAACTGCCATTGAAATGACCGCTGGGGCAGTTCTGCTCGGTTTCCCTATTTTGGTTGGAAACGGTTTTACTACACCAACAGGAGAAGACTTGCTCTGGATTATTGTGCTTGCTGCTGTCTGCACACTCCTTCCATTTGTGCTATGGCTTCATTCACTTCGCAACGTCAGTGCGTTCAGCACACTTCTGATTTTGAATCTCGAACCTGTGTATGCGATTCTGCTCGCTGCATTTCTATTTCATGAGTATGAAGACCTCACGCCACTGTTCTATCTTGGTACAGCTATTGTTTTGCTGACAGTCATCCTACAACCACGCCTTCGGCAACTCACTCCCTCGTCTTAAGAATACAGATCTGAATTGAAGAACATAGATCCCGTACAATCTCATCCTCATAGAGGAACTACCACCATGTTGATTCTGAAACAACGACAAACGGGTTTACTTCTTCTGTGTATCCTCGCACTCTCGAGACCGTGTCATGCCGCAAGTGGTAACTATGCTGTTCTTGTTTCAGATGAGACAATTGCGAGTACGGCATGGAGTAGTGTGGTTGCAGCACTCAAGACAAAACATACGAACCTTGATCCATTTGTCCTCACGTGGCGAGAGTCTCCTCATGAGACATTGCCCTCACTTCGCAAGTCTATTCCAAAATACTGCTGTTTTGTCGTCCAGCCTCATGAAGCAACGCGTGAATTCGTTGCCTCAATTCACACATTATGTCGGCGTCTCGATGGTGATGAATACTGCGACACACTGTGGGGTATCCTTACGGGCTTTGATGCTGCAAACGCATTGGACATTGCGAAGACCACCACTCCGTTGATTGTCAAACAGGTGACATCAGGCACTGAAATCGCGATGGATCGAGTTGTGGAGGGCGAATGGTATTGTGAAAGAAATAAGAATCTTATGGTTCGTAAAAAGTGTGGTGAAATCGCTGAGCGAATGAGGGCACCTGACGATACAACAGCCCTGCTGGCAGAACGTCTTTCAGGTGGCCATACAGATCTTTTTGTTACAAGCGGACATGCAACTGAACGAGGGTGGCAAATTGGATACTCATTCAAGAACGGGTATTTTCGTTCTGGCATGGGAAAACTTTGGGGAGAAGATACCAAGAAGAAGACTTACCCGATCGAATCTAATAACCCAAAAGTCTGGCTTCCCGTTGGCAATTGCTTGGCTGGCCACATTGATGGTCCCGATGCACTGGCACTTGCCTTTATGAATGCTGGTGGTGTTCGACAAATGATTGGTTACACCGTGCCAACCTGGTTTGGTTACGCCGGCTGGGGTGTTCTGGACTACTTTGTTGAACAGCCTGGACGTTTTTCATTGTGCGAAGCGTTTCATGCCAATAACATCGCCCTTGTTCAAAAACTCAGCAACACTTCGTCCGTCGATGAGCGACGGGGCCTGACATTCGATCGGGACGTCGTTGCATTCTATGGGGATCCTGCCTGGGAGGCCCGGATGGCACCGGGAAAACTACAATTCGAGCAAACATTTTCTTTCACACATGAAAGATGCAGCCTTACGGTTCGCCCACTGTCAGAGACGACTTCCTTCAAGCCGGTCAACACGAATGGCTCGCAGAGGGGATACCGCCCTATCGTACAGTTTTTTCCAAAGCGACTGAAAGATATTCAAATCATCACAGGAGAAGTATGGAATCCGGTGATAACAGATTCCTTTATTCTGGTACCGCTTCCGGCATCAGAGAGTACGGAAACTATTCATATTGTTTTTCAAGGGCAAACGATTAGGCCCTAGAGAATCGTCCTCTACCTACGTGCAATCTTTGAAGCATGCACTGGTGCAGGATCGCGAAAAACTTTCTCACATGATTGGTAATTCGTGTAGACTCATAATGCTAGACGAAAGCGTTATGCGAACTTATGTATGAAAGATCCGGAGAATGTGTATGGCGGAAGCCATCCAAAGTGATCTGGTCGTAGTTGCCAACAGGTTACCCGTCCATCGAGCAAACCCGCAGTCACCATGGGAGACGAGTCCTGGTGGGTTGGTGTCAGCGCTGATGCCCATTCTTCGTGAACACTCAGGCATCTGGGTCGGGTGGGCTGGAACAGCAGAACAATCTCCTGAGCAGTTTTCGCACGACGGCCTGTCAGCAATCCCAGTTCCAATCGCTCCTGAAGAGGTTCGGGACTACTACGGTGGGTTTTCCAACAGTACGCTTTGGCCGCTGTACCATGATGCATGCCAAACTCCTCAGTTTCATCGTCACTGGTGGCGTTCATATGTTGCGGTGAATAGGCGATTTGCAGAAATAGCTGCAGAACATGCAAGCGAGAATGCCCGAGTTCTTGTACAGGATTATCATCTTCAACTCGTGCCCGGAATGCTTCGAGAGCTACGACCAGATCTCAGAATAGGGTTTTTTCTTCACATTCCTTTTCCTCCTCAGGAGCTCTTTGCTCAACTTCCATGGCGAAAGAAAATTCTTGAGGGCTTGCTCGGTGCGGATGTTGTTGGATTCCAGACACGATTTGGTGCACAAAACTTTGTTCGTCTGGTCAATCGTTTCACTTCTTATCGTGGTTCTGGGCAAGCGGTTTCCATTGATGACCGACGGGTCGAAGCTCGAGAGTTTCCGATTTCCATCGATGTGGAAAGAATCCAGTCGTTAGCATCAAATCCGGCAATTATTGCAAAAGCAAAAGAGATCCATGAGGAACTCGGTGTTGGTCGTACAGTGCTCCTTGGAGTAGACCGTCTTGATTACACAAAAGGCATTGACAACCGACTCAGAGCATTTCATGAATTACTCATTTCAGGACAACACGACGTGAATGATGTAGTTTTGGTTCAAGTAAGTGTCCCGTCGCGTGAAAGTGTCGATGAGTATGTTGAGATTCGGAATCGTGTTGAAAAACTTGTGGGACAGATAAACGGCGAATTCGGTGAGGTAGGAGCGACGCCTGTGCATTATCTACGGAGAAGCCTGCCTCTCGAGGAACTAGTTGCTTACTACCTTGCAGCTGATGTAATGTTGGTGACGCCTATTCGTGACGGAATGAATCTTGTTGCGAAAGAGTATTGTGCAAGTCGTCTTGATGACTCAGGCTCTCTTGTACTCTCTGAATTCACGGGGGCATCTGCAGAACTTGACCGTGCTTTCTTGGTCAACCCACATGACATTGATGGCATGGCTGCTGCTTTTGATCAAGCGATAACAATGCCAAAAACTGAAAAAAATCGTCGTATGCGAAGTCTCCGGCAGCGGATTCGTCGACGAACCGTTTACAATTGGGCTGATGATTTTCTTGGGGCTGTTGAAGCCGCAACTCCATTGGCGGCAGGAGGACCGCGTTGACTGCTTCGAGATCTCCTAATCAATCGGAACAAGCGTTACACGAGGGTAATGGAGCTACCATGTCGAGTGGTAGTCCGGACCCATTGCAGCAAGCTATTGAGGCGATTGCTTGTACGCCAGTACTCCTTCTAGCAACCGACTATGACGGTACGCTCTCACCAATCGTTGAAAATCCATCCGAAGCTCGCCCTCTGCGTGAAGCGCTTGTCGCTGTTCGTCTTTTAGCCTCACTTCCAGGCACCCATGTAGCCATTATCTCCGGACGATCTCTCTCAGATCTTGCTGAGTTAAGTGAACTCGGCGGCACCGTCATGCTTGTGGGCTCACACGGCAGTGAGTTTGACCAAGACTTTGTACAAACGCTTTCCCATGAACAGATAGAACTGCGCCAAAAGTTGCTTGAAGAGATGAAAACGATTGCTGGTGGTGATTCGAGTTTTCACATCGAGCCAAAACCTGCATCAATAGCGTTTCACTATCGAAGTGCTACGGATGCGGATGGAGATAGAGTCGTCGACAAGTTGCTTGCAGGACCAGCAACTTGGGATGGAATTCATGTGAAGCGAGGGAAAAAGGTACTTGAATTAGCAGTGGTTGATACCTCCAAGGGAGATGCCGTTGATACGCTTCGACATCGTGTTGGGGCGAGTGCTGTGATGTATCTTGGTGACGACGTTACTGATGAAGACGCTTTCGCTCGCTTGCACGGCCCTGATGTTGGCATCAAAGTAGGGAGTGGTGAAACAGCTGCTCTCTTTCGGATACAAGATCCGGTTGAAGTTGCCCGACGTTTGGCCATGCTTGCGAATGCCCGGCAGGCATGGCTGGCAGGTGCGGATGCGGTGCCCATTGAACGACATGCGCTAGTGTCTGATGGTCGCGTCATGGGGTTGATTGCCCCTGGAGCACGGCTTGTTTGGCTCTGCGTGCCGCGCATTGATGGCCCTGCATTGTTTGCTGAATTGCTCGGGGGCCCTGCCGCTGGACATTTTACTGTGGAGCCCGCAATCAGCGAGGCCGAACCGACACAGCATTACGATGGTCACTCACTCGTACTCCGAACGAACTGGTCGCGCATCTCTGTCACAGATTTCTTAGATTGTTCTGCTGGCAGGCCATCGCAACGAGCCGGACGAACTGACTTTCTCCGTATTATTGAAGGGCGTGGCGAGGTAAAAATCACATTTGCACCAAGACTTGATTTTGGTCGAACCGCCACTCGACTTGCCATTCGTGATGACGGGCTCGAGATTGACGATACGATTGATCCGATTGTGCTTCGTGCCCCTGGCGTCGTTTGGGAAATCTTTGAAGAAGGCCCCCATCAGACAGCGATCGGAAAAATTACGTTGCGTGGTGAACCACTGAGGATGGAATTGCGTTACGGCACAGGTTCTCTTCGTGAGCAACAATCGATCCCCGTCGAAGAGCGATCCCGCCTGACAAGGGCATATTGGGAATCATGGGCCGACCGACTGTCTTTACCGAATCGAGAACCGCGGCTTGTGCGTCGAAGTGCCGTAGTTTTGAAAGGCCTCTGCTATGGTCCAACAGGTGGAATCGTAGCCGCTGCAACCACAAGTTTACCTGAAGATTTTGGTGGCTGCCGTAATTGGGACTATCGATATTGCTGGCTTCGAGATGCGGCCATGTCAGCAGCATCGTTGGTGAAACTCGGAAGTTTCAATGAAGCAATGGGGTTCCTTGATTGGATGCTGGGCGTAATTGACAGAGCAGCGGCTCCAGAGAGACTCATGCCCCTCTATACTGTGACAGGTCATGAGGTTGGTGCTGAAGCAGAGATCGGACAGTTGGCTGGTTACGCTGGAAGTCGTCCTGTGCGAGTTGGCAATGCGGCTCGTGGACAAGTTCAACTTGATGTCTTTGGGCCGATTGCTGAACTTATTTGGCAGTTGTTACTTGCCGAAGCACCTATTTCCTCAGAGCATTGGCGACTCGTCGATGCAACTGTTCGTGCGGTGGAAGCCAGATGGCATGAGCCAGATCATGGGATCTGGGAAATACGAAAGCCTCGAAGACATCACGTCCACTCTAAAGTCATGTGCTGGCTCACTGTTGATCGAGGTATTCGTATCTCAGATCGTTTTCTGAACCGCCCTCGTCCTGAGTGGGAAGCACTCAGGGATACAATCGCCGCTGATATTCTTGAAAATGCTTGGAATAAAAAACTAGGGACCTTTACCTCTGCATATGGCGATGATGATCTTGATGCAGCAGTGTTATGGATTGGACTTTCTGGATTACTGGACTGCAAGGATTCACGGTTCTCTGCGACAGTCAATGCGATCAACAACAATTTGAGAGAAGGGCCGACGGTATACCGGTACATTACAGATGACGGACTTCCGGGAAGAGAAGGTGGCTTTTTCATCTGCGCCTCTTGGCTTGTAGAGTCTTTCTACCGAGCTGGCCAAACTGATAATGCAGAAGAATTATTTGAACAACTTGTTGAGTTGTCAGGAAGCCAAGGCCTGCTCCCAGAACAATATGATCCTAGGATCCAGAAAACTCTTGGAAATCATCCGCAGGCCTATTCTCATATCGGACTCATTGAGAATGCCTTGCTTCTGTCTCAAAGATAATTTGTCCTGCTGACAGTTTTTTGAAGGATCCATCTATTGACGAACAAGGACACTGGATCCAGGACCCAAGATATCGATCAGTTCAGCTAGATCGCGGCCAGGAACAACGAGACTCATGTCAGGTGCTTGGTCGGTCACACCCTGCGAATCATCTCTTGCCTCTATTCTCAGACCGTCATTCAAAAGAATTGTTGGCATAGGACTTTGATTTTGCTCAATATACGATACCTGTGACGCAAGTGTGTCTTGCGATGCTGTCGATGCACCTCGATTGACCTCAAGAACAGAAAGTGACACTCCCACTCTCTCTTGCAATCGACGACCAATTACAACAGGAAAACTACCAGCATAATTGCCACCAAGCTGCAAGCTCAGACGACGTCGCGACACACTGACAACAGCATCAAAAGGCCCACGAACCAACTTGATCGCTTCTCCAGGCAAAAGACTATTTGGGTTATCAACACCATTAATTTTTCCAAGAAGTTGCCATGGGACACCAACTGTCATGGCAATCGTTTGCAGCGTATCTCCGGGAGCAACAATATGCGGCGGGAGCAGGAGGTCCTCTTGGGAATAGATGACGGTACCTGCTAATTGTCCAAGAAGATCTTCGAGCCGCTGACTTTCTTCGATCCCAAGAGTTGGATCATCGTACCAGGCAGAAAGTACTGCCAGAGCTTCAACATATCGTCCATTCGTGAGTTTTTCGTGTGCATCTGCCCATGCCGATGCAAAGGCTGAAGGCTGTTTCTGAAGCTGAGGCTGCACAGAAGACAACTCCGTCGCTTGTGACGCAGATGGTTGAACCATGGCAGACTCTGCTGCCAACGGGTCTGGGTTTGAACCAACCACATTAACCGTTGGCATGGATGGAAGTGTTGTATTGTTTGATTGAGTTTGTGGTATCGAAGGAATCGTAGAACCAACAAGAGCTGGTGCGACCATCGGATTTGTTTCAGGACGTGGTAACTGACTGTCTTGTGTGGAAGAAGGGTTGCTTCCTGCAAGCGGCAAAGCCTGACTTGGCACATCACCCGTGGCAGGCGGAGCAGCCGGAATAGCATTCAGGTATGTAGGCTCCTGATTGACCGCATTGTTGGTAACAGTGCTTTGGGGTACGTCGATGTTTGAATTGGACTGTTGAGGAATATCGATAGTCGGAGCAGAAAGTGAGTCCCCACTTTTCACAAAAGCAGGAGCGTCATCAAGTTGCTCATCATGTTTTCCTTGCTGAACAACAGTGTAGGCTCCATACAAAATCATTCCTAAAAGCCCAAGGACAAGCATTGGCTTGAGGGCTTCAAGAGGATCACTCGTAGGCTCTGGACGACGACGACGCGTTTTTGAGCGGCTTGGCATAACGAATTGACTTTCACAGAAAAAAGGATCTTTCTAAACAAGGTTGATAGTAGGAGCCTCTCTGGGAGACCGCCAGCCCGCTTCAAAAACAATTTCACAAAAAAAAATCTGAGTATGATGGGCTGTGAATCAACACCAAGTAGATCTTTGGCGATCTAGGCAACATGCGTGAATCAAAGAGCCTTCTTGCAGCGGCCGCAAAACTATGTGTGACTGCCCGCAATACATCTTTTCAAGATGTCTGTTCTGTTTTCGGCAGTGTTTGGATCTTTTCATTTTCCAATGGTAGTCACAATAAATTGGCCGAAATACCTCCTCACACATCCGAAATACTGTTTTGGAAGGTGGACTACCTTTTCCATTATGTCCTTTGGGAGTACGATCTACCTTTATGCCGAAACGTAATCTGTTTTTTATAATCTTTGCAGTTTTTGCTGGCATGCTGGCATGGTTGGCCAGAGACCATGGTGGCCATGGACGTCGTTTTGCCGAAGTGCTTGCAACGGTGGAACAACGCTATGTGGAACCGGTGAATAGCGAACAGATGTTTGCAGCGGCCATGAATGGCCTCTTTTCTTCACTCGACGAACACTCATCTTTCATTAGTGGCACGCTCAAGGAAGATCTCAATATCTCCCTTGATCAAGAATTCGGTGGTGTTGGTCTTGAACTCACGACCCGGGATAATCTCATAGAAGTTCAATCTCCAATTGTTCGCTCTCCTGCTTGGAGTGCTGGAATCGTTGCTGGTGATATCATCGAATCCGTCGATGGACATTCCACAACTGGATGGTCACTCTCGGAAGTTGTTGCCGCACTTCGAGGAACACCTGGAACTGTTGTCACACTAGGACTGTCTTCAGTCACAACGGACCCTGCAGTGAGAACACTCGATCCAGCAAAGATCATCTCCTCCAAAATTGAGAAAAAAACCGTTTCTTTGATTCGTGAACAGGTCCTTGTCGAAAGTGTTCTTGGAGATCGACGCCTACCAGATGGATCTTGGAATTGGTGGATTCAGTCTGAAAATAATGTGGCGATTCTACGGATTCTCCAGTTTGGTGAGCGAACCCCTGAGGAGGTCCGTGATGCCCTTCAAGCTATCGCAAGGCGATGTACAACTGATGGTGTTGCTGGAATTGTGATTGATCTCCGAAATAACGGAGGTGGTCTCTTGGAGTCTGCTGTAGACGTGTGTGACCTGTTCCTTGATACAGGTGTGATTGTGAGTACGCAGTCTAAAGACGGAACCACAATCCAACGGCGTGCAACACCCGAACTCCTCGTACCTGGAGTTCCAATCGTTGTGCTCATTAATGAACTTACCGCCAGTGCTTCTGAAATTGTGGCTGCTTGCCTGCACGACAATAAGCGTGCCACAATTGCAGGCAGTCGATCCTTTGGAAAGGGCACTGTTCAATCCTTGATTCCTCTCTCTGATGAATCTGGAATGTTGAAGTTGACCACTTCTGAATACCTAAGACCCAACATGATGCCATTACATCGTGATGCAAGAGACGATGCGGCTGGCTCTTGGGGAGTAGAGCCATCTCCAGACAACCAGATTACTCCAACAGGCCAGCAGGAAGAAGCAACGAAAAGATGGTGGCAACATCGAGATACATTTGTGTTTCCAGACGACAGACCTTCCTGTTGTGCGGCTCCAAGCAGAATGACGGTTCAACTTCCGAGGAACGACTCCTACACATTGTTCACAGGACCATCTCCTCGAGAAGCTGATGTCGTCCTCTCGAAAGGCCTGGACGTACTGCTTTCGAATACAGCTGGCGCGCAGTAGTGCAACGCCTCAAATCTCTGCTGCTAGGAAAAAACTTCCTGCTACACAAATAAGCCCAGCCTTTTCGGCCATTCCCGTTGCCATTTCAAGAGCAATCTTTGGATTTTCCTCCAGATAAGGCTTGTGTATTCCGACTGATTGAGCAGCCGTTGCTAACTGCTCTAGAGATGCTGCCCGAGGGTTTGTGTGATAGCGTGTCAGCACAACATGGTCAAACCATTTGTCCACTGCTGTGAGCATTGTTTCGATCTGCTTGTCTCGACTCGCAGCAAAAACAAGAATGCATGGCCGACGCTGGCTCGTCATCGGAAAGACCGCGTCAATAAGGGCCTTCATAGAATCCTCATTATGCGCGGCATCAATTATTATGAGGGGGTTCTCTGAACGAATCGAGATACGGGCAGGAAGTTGCGTATGACGCAAGCCGGCGACAATGGCTTGCTCGGAAATTGACCATCCACGTGTAGAAAGCATGCGAATGGCAATCACAGCAAGTCCAGCATTTATGATTTGATGGACACCTGCCATCCCGACGCAGTACGGTTCTTCACTGCATGTAGGACGGGCTGGCATTTGATCGGAGAGGCTTTTTACACGCAGTGCGAGTGAGTGTTGTAAGTGTCCCGTTGCACCTGGCTGATGGACAGGGATACATTCAAAATCTCTTCCTGACTGCAAATACTTTGCATGTTTTTGCGTTGCGACAGACTGAATGACCTGATCTGCCTCCTGACTCCCTGTCGCTGAGATGACTGGGCACCCTTCCTTGATAATCCCTGCCTTTTCCCACGCTATTGCTGAAATAGTATCTCCTAGTATTCGTGTATGGTCTAAACCAATACTTGTAATGAGAGTCAAGATTGGAAGGGACAGGTTTGTTGCATCCAGTCGACCGCCAAGACCTGTCTCAATGACAGCAAGATCGACACGAACCTGAGCAAAATAAAAAAAAGCAATTGCTGTCAGCACCTCAAACCAGG
>JBDOMS010000362.1:0-2699 GCA_039831735.1 Pirellulales bacterium | reverse complement strand
TCAAGATTTCGAATGGCACTTTTCCTGACCATTGTACGCGTTGAAGTGCGAAGTCTCCCGCTCCTCGTGACCCCCATCCACGATTGGTCCCGCCGACAACCAATGACGCATCTGGAAGGAAAAGGAGAGATAGAGAACCACTTCGAAAGCCCTCACGAAAACGAATACAGGCACCCTGCAGCACTCCCTCAATTTCCTCAAGACAACACCGCATAACAATAGAGTGCGATTGATCACTTACAAAAACCTGACGTTGAAAAGGGCCAAAACGACCTTCCGAAATATCGCATGCAATACCAGCTGCACTATTTCCCATAACGCCATGAGGAAACATGACAACAGGCGACACAAGTTCTGGAATCCTCTTCGTCTCAACAGCCCATCGACTTCCACTTTTTGGAACTTCTGGCACTGGACCCATCTCATTCTCGGCAAACTTATACCATTCAAAACCACCGGGATGACCAACAAATTTTCCTGGCACAAGATGCTTCAATGACGAGGTTCCATTCCATGGACCCTGATTGTCTGTGTAAAGAACATGCCCATCTCCATCGAAGCCGATGCCCCCGGGAGAACGAATTCCAGAAACTGTTGGAATGGTCTGGCCATCCGGGGTGACGCGAACACACCATCCCCGAAAAGCAGCCTTACTTGTGAAACTTCCCGTAAGACAAAGCACCACCCAGATGTTTCCGTCCGGGTCAAATTTTGAGCCAAATGCATACTCGTGATAGTCACCTGTCACTCCCCAATCATCCGCGACTGTCTCAAAAATATCAGCCACCCCATCCCCATTCGAGTCACGAATACGGCTGACCTCTGGTCGATGGGTCACATACAGCCAGCCGTCTTTCCATGCCAAACCAAGGACCTCATGAAGACCGTGAGCAAATCGACTCCATCGTGGATGTGTACCCATCGGATTTTCGACAATCCAAATTTCTCCCCGCCTTGTCCCCACAGCAAGTCTTCCTGGCCTACTATTTGTTTCGGGTATCCACTCAAGTCCGCCTACTTCCAGATGTGCTTCAGCTGGAATGTCATAGGTATGGATGGGGTAGAAGTCTGACTCCTGCAGTGGCTGAGCAACACAGATCAGCACGCAGGAATAGTTCCACATTGCCAAAGCGAGAATGGCAAAAGATGCATGATTTACCATGTGAGCTCCTCCACTATCGTCGCGTGAGACGTTCGAAGCACAACCTTTTGTCGCACTTCAAAGCAATCATCATTTTCAAGCATAATCATTGGCCCAACATCACCGGAAACCCTCAATCGCCATGTCTCATCAATACGATTCCACCCATCAGCTTTTTCAGCAATCGTGGCTGCACGCACTGGACGAAAAACAATGACTCCAGACTCTGGCTCACCATGCACTCGAATCGTACGACGTAAACCTGGTGATGATGGGTCAATCATGATAGGAGTAAATGACTCCTCAATAACAATCGAATCAATGGTCCACCGGAATAATGGATGCCCGTGCTCATCGAGCTGGTAACCACGGAAACGGGCCTGACGAGCACGTGGTGCCTCAATAGGCCAAGCCGCATCAAGCGATGGCAGCACTTCAATGGCCGATGCGTCATCTGGTGTAAAAATACCATCACCAAGTGGAGGCTGAAAGCCTTGCCCCCTGCCCGTCCAATGTCGCCCCGCATCCATGAAAGCGTTTCGCCAGACCAGGGCCAGTCGCATTTTTTCAGCGTCCCAAGCCAGGCTTATCTTTTCTGGAAACCCAATCCCAATTGCCCGTGATCCGGCTCCCTCAATAAAGTTACGGTACACAATTGTTTCTTCCTGCGGAACAAGTTCAATTGGATGTGCGGAGGCTCCAATCGGAGGATTTGGTTGAGGACTTGAAACATACTGCCATATGCTCTCGATCTGATGTGATGGCACGCCATCAAGTACATCAGGATGAAATGATTTTCCGTTTGGCCACGCAGCTGGCATGCGTGTACCAAGACGAAATTGTTGTGGGTCTTCAACGTATGCCTGATACCAATCATGCCGCAATCGCTTTGGCATTCGTAGCATATCTATCACTCCCTGACTCTGTCCTTTTTGTCCTGCGAAGGAGTGACACTTAATACACCCAAGCCCCCTCGAGCCAACAAGAAATCGCCCTATCTCTTGAACTCGTACTGCTGGCACGTCATCAAGTAGAGGAATTTCTACATTTGTTTTTTCATCGGCACAGAGATCACTGATAAGAGGTTCAACAACTGACGCATGCCATGCTGGCATGCGGGTGTTCATATACATCAAACGATCAGCTCCACCCTTCTCCACAACTTCTTTCAGAAAAGAAGGAGTCAACTTATCTCCAACAGCCGTGAGAGATGGCGGAAGCCGACCTTCATCACCCAACTCTTTGACTGTCGAGGAAAAAAAGGCATCTCGATCCGCCTCTTTCAATACTGGCTGCCCGTCCTCATCAAATGTCGCCACTGCAGGGAAGACACCGCCTTTGATATCGTGACCATTCTCCGAACGACTGTGGCATGCATAACAATTCAAAGACGTAAGACGCCGGTCTATATGGAGAGAACGCTTAATTGGATCAACTGCTTCGGCCTCCCGAAGCCACAGAAGAGCCTTATGAATTGCATTTTGCTGATCCCTATCCAACGCATAATCGACACCTCCATGAGTGCGTGGTGAAGAATCAGCTAGAACGGAAAGACAGG
>JBDOMS010000501.1:0-11971 GCA_039831735.1 Pirellulales bacterium | reverse complement strand
CAATGGCCACAAAGTCTGGGTACCGATTCCCCGGTGAAATTCCATCACCCTGACCACATGCTTCTGGGTGATCCACTGGTCCAAGATAGGTATGTGCACGATTTCCTTTGAAAAATCTATCTTCCCATTGCACAACCATACCCAAGTGCTGGTTGTTCAGCAGAAGAACCTTCACAGGAATATTCTCGGTCTTACAGGTAGCAAACTCCTGAATGTTCATGAGGATGCTTCCATCACCATCAATATCAACCACAAGGGCCTCTGGATGAGCTACCTTGGCTCCCATGGCTGCTGGCAAACCAAAGCCCATGGTGCCTAATCCACTTGATGAAAGCCATGTCCGAGGATTACGGAATTTGAAAAACTGTGCTGACCACATTTGATGTTGTCCAACACCAACGGCAACAATCGTTTCCCGATCTTTTGTGAGGCGGGAAAGTTCTGCGATCGCATGCTGACCAACAATACCGGGATAGTTTTGATCGTAGGAGAATGGATCCTCCTTTTTCCACGCATTAATCTGGTCATGCCACGGCTTGAGAGACGCTGATGGTTTCTCAACAACCTTATTGAGCATATGGAGTGCATCTTCCACATCAGCAACAATCGGCACATGAACAAGTTTATTCTTATTCATTTCTGATGGATCAACATCGATATGTACAATGAACCCATGCTCTGCAAATTCACTGACTTTTCCTGTAACTCGGTCATCAAATCGAACACCGATTGCAAGCAGCAAGTCTGCTTGATCAACCGCATAGTTGGCATACACACTTCCATGCATGCCAAGCATGTCCAAAGAAAGAGGATCATCACCAGGAAACGCTCCCAGACCCATAAGCGTCATCGTGACAGGAATTCCTGTCTTTCGCACCAATTCACGAAGTTCATCTGAGGCATCGCCGTTAATAACACCGCCACCGGCATAAATCACTGGTCGCTTCGAACGCTTGATTGCAGCGGCAACCTGCGCAATCTGTTCTGCATGAGGTTGCCTTACTTCAGGACGGTATCCAGGAAGATTCATCGGTGCCTCATAGTCAGGCACAATATTTGAAAGTTGGATGTTTTTTGGCAGATCAATGAGGACGGGACCTGGTCGTCCAGTCGTGGCAATATGAAATGCTTCTCGCATGACACGGGGAATGTCCTCTGCATCAGTTATCAAGTAATGATGCTTTGTAATACCTCGACACACCTCAACGATTGGAGTTTCCTGAAAGGCATCTGTTCCGATCACACTTGTACCGACCTGACCTGTAAGCGCGATCAAAGGAATGCTATCCATTTTTGCATCAGCGATAGCTGTTACAAGATTTGTTGCTCCCGGTCCGCTGGTCGCCATACATACCCCGGGCTTTCCCGTCGTTCGTGCGTAACCCTGGGCTGCAAAGCCGCCACCCTGTTCATGCCGCGGAAGAATCGTCCGAATTTTATCTTGAAACTTGGTGAGCGATTGATGAAGCGGCATACTGGCACCGCCTGGATATGCAAAGATGACCTTTACACCTTGCCTGACGAGCGACTCAACAACCACATCGGCACCACTTACAAAGGCGTCGGTAGCGTGGGTGCGGGAGGCTGTAGCCATGAGTAAAACTCCTACGGCGAGATAAAAAACGAAAAACTCTTCCTTCCAAAAATACACGATAAACGCCTGATCGGATGCAGGCCATCAAAAAAATGCTTTTTTAGGCAAAAAAAGGAGGTTTCCGTCAGACACTCGGTATGCGAATAAGGCAAATAGCAGGCGTTCTGCGGCCAAAATGGAGGCGTTTGAGAACGTAGGATGCCTCACTCGCAGAGCAAAAAAACGGCTCCCCCAGACTGTTTCACCACATATTCCCAGTACGCCAAGAACAACACGCTGCGAGACCTCCAAGTACGTTCGAGATCCATTCCGACGGCGCATTCGTAACCTACTCGCGTATACTTGATGAGTAGCGTGGTAAAGAAACCCACTCAGCCAGGCAGTCCTTTGCGCTGCCTCGCGCACACTCTTGAAACACACCAAGGGTTCACTGATGTCATTGCTAGCCTTCTTGATGGGCATGGTGGCGCAATCGGTGGAACCTGGGGCTCAAGTTCTGCGCTGACAGTTGCTGCGCTTGCGCAAGCCCAATACCACAAACAATCACAGTCCCACGATCAGGGGCTTATTGTTGTGGTTCTCCCACACCCAGCTGATGCAGATTCATTTGCTGAAGATCTGGCGCTTTTTACTGACGATCAGGTGACGGTTCTTCCAGCTCTTGAAACGCTTGGTGAACCAGATGATTCTTCCCTCACCGATCCAGCTGAGCCAGAGCGGTTGGCACTGGTCAAACAACTGACAGATTCTGCTTGTGACCATCCCCGGATCATTGTCACAACTATTCATGCCCTCCTGACGCTTCTGGATGACCCACGTGATATCGAGCAAAGCACGCGGCGATTAGAAATTGGCAGCCTTTTAGATCCGAATGAACTTGGTGACTGGCTGATAGCACGGGGCTGGGAGCAGGTTGATGCTATTGATTCACCAGATACTTTCGCCAGACGTGGTGGCATTATTGATCTCTTTGCATATGGCTGGGAACGCCCAGTGCGCATTGAATTATTTGGCGACGATGTCGAATCACTACGAACTTTTGATACCGTTACACAACGCAGTATCGAATCTTTAGATTCAATTGATATCACGGCATTGGGACAGAGGGATGATGGCTCATCCCATACTGCTCGCTGTACTCATCTTGCAGATATTGTTCCTCCACATACGTGGTGGGCACTCATCGAACCGAGTGAGTTGGCTGAAGAGGCTCGCCGCACAAAGCAAATGCTGACGGACTTCAAAGGGGTTGCAGAACCGGAGGATGTTTTCAATCGAATTTATAAGTTTCCATCCGTCACATTAGCTTCTGTTGCTCCATCAAGTCTCGAAGCCACAGCGATGCTCTCCGTTGAGAGTGTCGAGCGGTTCACGGGCATTCTTGACAGGGTGCGTGATGAACTGGAAACAGTTGGTCGAGATCAGGACGTCTGGGTCATCGCACCCACTGATGCTGAAGAACAACGACTATCCGAACTTCTTGCAGATACTGCACCAAGCAGATCTCACCGCCTGCACTTTGCACGAGGACATCTCTCAGGTGGGTTCCGTCTCGTTCCAGAAAAAACAGTTCTTATATCGAGTGCTGAACTGTTCCAACGAGAAGATAGTGTTGCTGTTCGGTCCCCACGGAAAAAACTATCTCGGGCGATTGATACGTTTCTTGATCTCCATGAAGGGGACTATGTTGTTCATGTTGCCCACGGCATCGGTCGCTACAAGGGCCTCAAACTCCTCGAAAAACAAACACGCAGAGAAGAGTTTCTCGAAATCGAGTTTGCTGGTGGCACAAAGGTCTATGTGCCCGCATCATCCATTGATCTTGTTCAGAAATACGTCGGTGGTGGAAAGCTTGCACCCAAACTGGCCAAGGTAGGAGGATCTTTATGGGAAAAGCAAAAACAGGCGGTCCGTGATGCTCTCGTAGATATGGCTGCAGAGATGCTATCCCTTCAAGCACGTCGTGCAAGTCGACCCGGAATCGCTTTTCCCAAAGACACACCCTGGCAACATGCGTTTGAGGAGTCCTTTCCGTTTGATGAAACACCCGACCAACTCACAGCCACCAAAGCAATTCGTGAGGACCTTGAAACACCACAGCCGATGGATCGTTTACTCTGCGGTGATGTTGGTTTTGGCAAAACAGAACTTGCAATGAGGGCTGCCTTCAAGGTTGCCGAAGCTGGGTCGCAAGTGGCTGTTCTGGTACCGACAACCGTACTCGCAGAGCAACATCGCCGAAGTTTTGCAGCTCGTTTTTCAGAATTTCCATTCACCATCCGAGCGCTTTCCCGTTTGACGAGCACGACAGATGAGCGCGACACGTTGGAAGGACTTGCATCTGGACAAGTTGACGTTGTGATTGGTACCCATCGCCTGGCACAAGCTGATATTCATTTTGCACGACTTGGTCTTCTTGTTGTTGATGAGGAACAGCGTTTTGGTGTTGATGTGAAGGAGCGGCTCAAAGCGCTGCGAGCAAGCATTGACGTACTCACCATGACCGCTACACCGATTCCTCGCACACTTCATATGGCGATGTTGGGAATCCGTGATATTTCAAATCTGACGACACCTCCGGCAAATCGAATAGCTGTTGAAACCCGTGTCATACGTTGGGATGAACGACTGATTCGAACTGCCATTGAACGGGAACTCGCTCGAGGAGGTCAGGTTTTTTTCGTTCATAATCGCATTGTGGATATAAAAAAAATCGCGGATCGAATCCAACAAATTGTCCCAGAGGCCACGATTGGTATCGCGCATGGGCGGCTATCTGAGTCGGATTTGGAGGATGTCATGCTCGGGTTTGTTGCGGGATCCATCGATATCCTTCTGGCTACAACGATTATTGAGAGTGGTCTAGATATTCCTCGAGCCAACACGATCTTTATTGATCAAGCTGATCGTTATGGACTTGCTGATCTTCATCAATTGCGAGGAAGGGTTGGACGCTCACACCATCGTGCTTACTGCTACATGTTGATTGATGAAAATGCTGTGCTGACCACCACGGCAGCCAAGAGGCTCCGCGCAATTCAGGAGTTTTCAAGTATGGGAGCAGGGTTTTCACTTGCCATGCGCGATCTGGAAATCCGTGGGGCTGGAAACTTGCTTGGCACACAGCAAAGTGGCCACATTGCTACCGTTGGCTATGAACTCTATTGTAAACTCCTTGAACAGGCTGTTCGAGGTTTGAAAGCGTTGCCTCCCGCTGAACCACCGTCAGTCAATCTTGATCTTCCTGGGAGTGCCTGGTTGCCACGCGATTACATTCCGGATCTCCGTGGCAAAATAGATATCTATCGTCGGCTGTCTCGGGTCAATGAGTCGTCACAAATTGATGATATCACTGCAGAATTAGAAGATCGATTTGGGCCCCTTCCACAAACTGCCAAAAGGCTCATTGATTTTGCACGAATCAGAACTCTCGCCGCACAATCCGGAATTGATTCAATCTCCCGTCATCCTGGAATGCTCGTCATCGGACACCATGATAAGGGGTCCATTCAGCGACTCCAGAAGGCAGCCGTCAAACGAGAAACCGTTGTGCGAGTTGTTGATCAACGGACTGCCGTTATTCCACTTCCTGAAAATACCTTGGAGGATCCGCAAAAAATTGTTGACGGACTGATCGTATTTCTTGGCGGCAAAGGTTCTTCACGGTGAAACTTTTGAAAAGCGTTCCCATGATGCCCCCCCACAACCAGCATGGTTACATTGCTGGAGCCATTTTGAATGGGTTCCACGCATGTGAACCACTCACTGAAAAGCCCCATAATTCAACAAATTATCCATGTTTTCAGTGTTGTTAAGCTCTTGCGAGCCATTGCGAGGGTTTCTACATTCCTCCCTGTGAAAACCTGCAGGGCAGGCAGCAATCCTTAATTGTATTCATGATGCAAATCCGCTTCGTTCGACGTTCTCAAACAACCATGCGGCTGATTCTGCTGGCGTGCGCTTCCCTCACGCCGTGTGGCAAGACATGGTCAAAGGAACCACAACGAATCCAACCACCGGCACTCAAGCCCATCCTGCGTCCTACTGAAATCGTGCCGACGCAACCAAAGGCTCTATCGCGACCTCAAGAGTGGCCAAAAGGAGCAGACAGCAAGGGTGTTCACGGAGCGATTGGGAAACATGTTTTATCAAGTATTCGTGAGAATCCAGGCGCCCCCTTTGATGTGCTAACTCCTGAATCGGTTGCATCTGCTGCGAATACAATCGTGAAGGCCCAGTATGATGAACCCTTTATTCCTCCAACCTTACCGGCTTCAGCAACTGCAAGCTCTCAGGATCTTGCGCGACTCGACATGCAGTCTCTTGAGACTGCAATGGTCGTAGCAAGGGTTGGACCGGAAGTCGTTCTTGAAGGTGACCTTATGACACCGGCTGCCACAGAATGGCTTGCCAAAGTCTCGCCAGGCCTCAAGCCAGAACAGATACGAGATCTGAAGATTCAGATTTTCAAGCAGGTCCTCAAGCCTCACATCGAAACACTACTCGTATTTGTTGATGCATGTCGTACCATTCCAGAAGAACGACTCCCAGAAATTGAAACACGGGTCTGTGAAGCGTTTGATGAAAGTCAACTTCAGATGATGATGCAAGAAGCTGGCGCTACGAGCATGCGTGAGTATGATCAGATTCTTCGCTCTCAAGGTCAATCACTTGATCGATTGCGGAAAATGTTTTTTGAGCGGGCACTTGCCCAACAATGGCTTTCTACGCAAGTGGAATTGAATACTGAAATCCCTCATGCCGATATGATCGCGTGGTACGAAAACCACTTGGACGAATATGAGTTTCCAGCAAAGGCAAAATTCGAGCTGATGTCAGTCAAGATTACAGTCTCCCAATCACGCGATCAGGCATGGAACAAATTGGCCAGCATGGGCAATGAGGTATTCAATGGCCGACCATTCAATGAAGTTGCTCGTGAGAAATCAGAAGGCGCTACAGCTTCAAATGGTGGAGCCTTTGATTGGACTTCGAAAGGCTCATTGGTCTCTGAAAAAATTGACGAAGCAATCTTCAGGCTGCCCATCGGCCAGATGAGTTCCATTCTGGAGGAGGGCGACACGCTTCATATCGTTCGGGTCACCGAGCGGGCAGAAGCTGGTCGTACTCCTTTTATCGACGCTCAGGTTGGTATTCGCGGAAAACTTCTTGCAGAACGAAAGAACAATGAGATGGATTCCTACCTTCAGCGACTCCGAGACCGTACACCAGTTTGGACTATTTTTGATGAGGATGATCCCAAAGCGGTCACGGCAAGTCGACCGACCTCTCTCAAGAAGAAATAGCGGTCTACTTTTCAGCACACACAAGTCTTCGGCGATAGCGATCAATACCGATGAGTCCATCCGTCACGGGATCGTGTGCAAATCCTTGGCCTGGAAACGGACAGTGAAGAGCCTCGATGAACGTCAACTCACTTCCATTCTCAGGAAGTCTTAATCGATAGAGCACTCGGAAGTGGTGATGCGACACAAGCAATGAGTCTCCATCCCAAATACCACCAGAGCCACTCATCCCATCCCAGTCTTCAATGATCACATCTGGAAACGTGAACCGTTGTCGTTCTTGATGAAATCCATCAGCTTCATATTCGATTAACACTGTCCGATCATTGTCGTCACCATAATGTGCAAAGCAACACCACCATCGCCCCTCTTTGACAACACACCACACGAGACTTCCGGGAGGTTGAGAAAACACATGGTGAACTTTCAGCATGTTGTTCTCAGGATGATACACACGTATATCTGACTCGTGTGGCACCGCAGGGTAATTAGAATGAGCACACCACAGCTTTCCGTCATGGAAAAAACCACTATTGAGATGCTGTGTGTCGTCTGTTGTCGCTGTCGAGACCAGTTGACCTGAATCCCTGTTATATTTTGCGATCGTAGTATTTGAAATGGCATAGACATGCCGAGCATCGGCGGCAGCTGCCTGTGTTGCGTAGGGCGAAGAAATAAGTCTGGTTGAGGTCCATCCTGCGACACAAGGCAGGGACGAAGATGCGTCGCCTGCCGTCACTGCAACGATAAGAAGAACTAGCAGCCCGCTCATGACGCTCCATCGTTGCCGATGGCTTCTCTGCTGGCTAGACTGACATCTCTTCGGTCTGATTCGACCATAATTTCAAGGAACTGTGCATGAGTGCCCCAACAACCAAACAGATGGTGACGCCTCCTTGGCCAGGCACCAAATCTGATGGGACGGCCCGTCTTGAGGTCGACGGTGAAGTATCAGAGGTGCCTATTATTGAAGGGACCGAAGGAGAGCGAGCGCTTGATATTTCACGACTACGTTCTTCGACGAATACGATTACACTGGACGAGGGGTATGTAAACACGGGTTCAACCACAAGTGCAATCACCTATCTCGATGGTGAGCAGGGAATCCTTCGCTACCGAGGATATCCCATTGAAGACCTGGCTTCCAAAGCTGACTACGTTGAGGTTGCTTACCTGTTGATTTACGGAAAGCTTCCAACTGTAAATGAGATTGAAGACTTTCGTAATTCGTTATCTCTTCACACCATGATTCATGAGGAGATGCGAAGTTTTTACAATGGTTTCCCTCGAGATGCTCATCCGATGGCAATCGTTGGGAGTGTCGTTGGAGCCCTTTCTACCTTTTACCAAGACTCCCTTGATCCCCGTGATCCTCAGCAGGTTGAAGTCGGGGTGCACCGGCTCCTTGCCAAACTTCCGACAATCGCAGCCTACAGCTATAAAAAATCTGTTGGGCAGCCACTCATGTATCCCCGGAATGATCTTGGCTATTGCGAAAACTTTTTGCAGATGATGTTTGCCGTACCATGCGAGGAATACCAGGTCGATCCTGATTTTGCAAAAGCTCTTGATATGTTGCTGATTGTTCATGCTGATCATGAGCAGAATTGCTCCACGTCAACGGTTCGAATGGTTGGCTCCAGCGATGCAAACCTTTTCGCCAGTATCTCAGCTGGAATCTCTGCTTTATGGGGCCCACTTCACGGTGGTGCCAATCAGGCATGTGTTGAGATGCTTGAACAAATCGTCGCGGACGGTGGAAATGTGAAAAAATATGTCGAACTCGCAAAACGGAAGGATTCTAGCTTTCGTCTCATGGGTTTTGGACACCGTGTGTATAAAAATTACGACCCCCGTGCCAAACTTATTAAGGCTACCTGTGACCGACTTCTTGAAAAGCTTTCAAGACGGGATCCTATTTTTGATATTGCCCAGCAACTTGAAGAAGTTGCCTTAGCCGATGAATATTTCATTGAACGCAAACTGTATCCAAATGTTGATTTCTACTCTGGTGTGATCTACCGAGCGATGGGAATTCCTGTGCAGATGTTTACAGTGCTGTTTACCATGGGCCGCTTAGCTGGCTGGATCGCACATTGGATTGAGATGCACCACTCACCCACCAAGAAAATATGCCGACCTCGGCAAGTGTACACCGGTGAAACACGTCGTGAATTTGTACCCATCGCTGACAGAACGTAATTAACGAGCGTTAGCGTTTTTGCTGCTGACGCTTTGCTTGAAAAAATGCTTTGAGCATGCTGCTGCACTCTTCTGCCAAGACGCCACCGCTGTGTTGAACGCGATGATTGAGGCGTTTATCTTCAAAAAGATTGTACAGTGACACCACAGCACCAGCCTTTGGGTCAGCCGCCCCCCATACGACGTTTGGGATGCGTGCTTGAAGAATGGCTCCAGCACACATCGGACACGGCTCAAGCGTGACATAAAGCGTACACCCTTCAAGCCGCCAACTCCCAAGATGAGCAGCAGCCTGCGTCAGTGCAATCATCTCAGCATGGGCGGTGGGATCTGCCAACTGTTCCCGTTGATTATGTGCGCTGGCAACAATTCTTCCAGCGGATACCACAACAGCACCGACTGGGACTTCATCCGCATCAGCGGCGACCCGAGCCTCCTCGATTGCGAGCCGCATCCATCGATCATGTGACTGCTGACCAAAAAGCGTTTCTTCGAGATCGGGCGGGTCTTCTTCAGGAAATTGGTAATTCATGTCACAACTTTACCCCACATTCTTTACGAGGTGGAGTTGATCGACTTGGGCAGGATGGAATCATTGAGTATCATCTAGCTAAAATAATTACTGTACTGGAGTTTATTTGATGGATCCAACGACACTCTTACTTCGATGGGCTCACATACTTGGAGCCGTCTTGGCTCTTGGCGGCCTTGCCTTCGCTCGCTTTGGTCTTCTCCCAGCACTTGCTGATTTTGATGAAGAAACTCGAGTAAAGATTCATGAATCGATTCGTCGGCGATGGCTACCATGGGTCATTCTGGCAATTACTCTTCTTTTGGTCAGCGGTCTGGCAAATTTTCTTCTTTTCAACAGGCTTGTAAAAGAGCAGGGCTGGGGGGGAGGAACATGGATGCAGCAAACCAGCTACCACGCACTCTTCGGTGTAAAGTTTCTGCTTGCCATGGGTGTCTTTTATTTTTCAAGTGGTCTTGTGGGACGTGGCCGTGGAACACAGTGGATCCGAGACAACCGGTCCACGTGGCTCACGATAACGCTTGGTATGGCGATTGGTATTGTGATTATTTCAGGGTGCATGCGACAGCTTCATACTGGCCCAAATATCATTCCGGATGACGGTGGTGTATCCATGGAAGAAAAGACAGGAAGTGAAGAAGCTTCTCCGGCTCGCTATCAAGATGGAGCGGCTGGTTCAAGTTTTCGTAATGAAGAACAAGAACTGGTTCTTCCGGGTGCTGACGCAGATCCTGCACAAAAAGAAGACACCCCATCGGAAGCATCATCAGATGAAACAAACGACAAGCCTGCTTCTGATTAATTACATTCCTGAACCTTTATCATCATTTCGATAACAGAATCACCTTATGGGAAAAAAAGATAAAAAACGCATGGATGTGCTGCACCAAAAGATTTCAAAACTGCAACAGCAGTTAGCTGGAGCCAAAAAACAGCCAGACGATCCAGCTGAGGTACCGCGACTTGAGCAAGCGTTGGCGGCAGCGCACGCCGAGCTAGCAAATCTGAAGAAGCCTTGAGATGGGATTTGCGGACCTCTTCAATTTTTTTGGAAGTCGAAAGTCGAAGGTCGACATATGGAGACGTTATGAAAAGCTCCATGAAAACACCTCTGGCACCATGTCTACGTTCTACAAGGTGCGAGATCGCCAAACTGAAGATATTGTTGGACTTAAAGTAGTCGACATGGCCAAGGCTGGCCCAATTGAACGCAGGTATCAACAACTCGGAAAGCCGAATGAGGGTGAAATCGGCATGGCGATCAAGGGGCCCTTCGTTGTCCAAACGCTTGATTGGGGGACAACTCGTGAAGGAGGATTATTCGTTGTCGAAGAGTTTATTGAAGGCCGACTTCTTCATGTCATGATTTCCTCCAGAAAACCAATTGAAGCGTCAAAGCGTCTTCATTTCATTCGACAGGCAGCAGAGGCTCTTGATACTGTCCATGCTGCTGGTTTTGTTCACCGAGATATTTGTCCACGTAACTTTATTGTGACACCGGAAGACACTCTCAAAGTATTCGACTTTGGACTTTCGGTGCCAGATAAATCTGCATTCCTTCAGCCCGGTAATCGTACAGGCACTCCAAACTACATGGCTCCAGAAGTTGTCCGAAGACGGCACTTTGATAAGCGTATTGATATTTTTTCTTTTGGCATCTCCGCATTTGAAATCTGTACACTTGGACTACCGTGGCCTCGCGGAAATACTGGCAGCGCAGCTCTTTCACACGACACCCCTCCACTGGATATTCGTGAGGGATGTCCGGATATTCCAGAAAAGCTGGCTCGTGCCATTATGGCCTGTCTGGAACCAGATCCAGAGGATCGGCCCCCTTCCCTTGAGGCTTTTCTACAAATGATCGCCTCTGTCGAAGCGTGATAAGACGGCTCCCTTGAAGCAAGTGGCAAAGCATCGTAATGTGTATCTGTTCAGTGATCATGTTTTGGATGACCCGAGGTATGTTTCCATGACGATGGATAAAAGTCTTCGTATTCGCAAAGGTTCAAGTGGTTCACGTGCTGTTCTGTCACGGGCTGAGCGGATCACCAAACTCAAAGAATTGGAACGCTGGCAGGAGGGCCAAAGCCCTATTGGCCTTCCAAAGGTTCGGGTCTTTAAGATGTCGATGAAGAAAAAGAAGAAGGCCAAGGCTGACGACTCAGCCGATGGTGAAAAGAAATAGTGATTTCTCAGTTCTTTGCTTTGAGCACATCTCGTGCAGCTTGCTGTCCTGATGCGATCACCTGCGGAATCCCCACACCGCTATAGGCTGCCCCAGCCAAGGCAAAACCAGGAATTGCCTGAACCTTGGAAAAGAGAGACTTCACTCGGCTG
>JBDOMS010000045.1:2322-2709 GCA_039831735.1 Pirellulales bacterium | reverse complement strand
AAAACTTCCGGATATCGCGACAATAAATGTGTGGCAGGTTTTTAGAGCATGACTAGCTCGACTTTCACCACCGGGCACATCATACAAATAGAAGACTCTCTGTATCGCAAAAGGCACATGGTTCTCGCCCTCAATAAAACTCAAATTTCCCCGCCGATCGGGTATTTTAGGCAATTCGATAATTGAAGATTGCGGTAGCTTCATAGCAACAAACCTTTTAGGTCAACTGGGCAACAGTTACATATCATTCGCATCATAATTCGAAGTCACTAATCGTAAAATTCATCAATGACATAGGGGCTTCGTGCCCGGACCTCATCTAGAATTCTCCAAAGGTATTCACCAAGAATTCCTAGCATAATCATTACGGTGCCGAGCATGAAGACC
>JBDOMS010000045.1:0-2312 GCA_039831735.1 Pirellulales bacterium | reverse complement strand
AGTTCGACGAAGAAAGAGGCAATGAAAATAAACACCCCATACAAAAAAGACGCTATTGAGGCGAGCACGCCAAGCAGTGTCATAAGTCTAATAGGAACATAGGAATATGAAACAAACGAATCTAGAAAGTGTTTAAATTTCTTTGCCAACGTCCAACTTGATTTGCCATGTGCTCTTTCCTGCCGATCATAGTGAATTTCTGCATACTCAAAGCCCAGCATGAACACTGCATTTTGAATTTGAGAGTTCTTCTCTTGCGTGTTAACAAGCTCATCTGCCACCTGGCGGTCAATTAGAAAAACATCAAAGCCTGTTCTCGGGTAATTAGGGATAGCAATCGCGCGGAGTAGCAGGTAGTAAACAGATGCGAGCCACTTAGTCAGCGCGCTATCTTCTCGCTTTCTTCGGATTGCATAAACTGCCTTGAAACCTTTGCGCCAGTGTTCCACCATTTCAACAAGCAGCTCAGGTGGGTCTTGTAAGTCTGACGGCAAAACCGTGACGCAGTCGCCCTTCGACTTCACAAGCCCTGCCAGGAATCCGTTGACCGCACCAAAGTTGCGGGTGAAGCTAATTATCTTGATAAACGGATGGTCTTCTTTGTATCGCCTAAGCAAAGCCAAACTGTCGTCCGGCGACCCGTCAACAACAAAAATAAACTCCAACTCAAAGTCGGGAATCTTATCTCGAAGACCAACGATTCTAGGAAAAGATTCTTTGAGATTCTCTTCACTCATGAATACCGTGACGATAATGCTTAGTAGGGGTTTACGTTCGCTCATACGGGTTCCACCACCATGCCGATGTTGGCGAGTAACTCAGGAGGCAACGCCGGTGAGATTTCATTCAGCGCCTGGATAAGCCTGGCGTCGTAGTCCAACATCATCGAGTTTGGTAGCGCCTTCAAGAAAAACCCGGTCTCTTCAACGACTTTCAACCCGGCAGCCTCTACATCGCATCGCAGGGTCTCATGGGAATAAACCCGCTGATGACCGACGACCAGATCGCGGGGGCTTAATGTATCTAATTCTCCGGCAAGACCCATTTTGACCGCCAGTTGCCGATGCAGCGAATTGCTGTTCGGTGCGATCACCACGATCGAGCCGTTTTCACTCAACCAGGATGCCATGCGTGAAAACAACTCGACCGGATCATCGACATGCTCCAGCACATGCAGCGCGAGAACACAGTCGTAGCGTTGATCAGGCTGATAGGTTTCGAACAGAGTTTCAATGATTTTGATGTTACCCGGCAGCGCTTGTACCGCTGTTTCAATCACCTTCGGAGATCCTTCGAGGATTTCAAAGCCAAATCCTTTTCGTGCCAACGCATCACTAATAATGCCGTCGCCATAACCCAGTTCAAGGATATTTTGTTTGTTGGTGACCTTGTCGAAAATCCACTCCAACGTATATTCCTGACACGCTCCTTCAATAAACTTATCGAGGATATCCGCGCTGTGGTAATCCTCTGCGATACGGTCGAGCTTTTTAACGTATTCTTTTTCGTGATCCATCGGCTCATTCCATAGGCACGGCTATTACTAGCCGCTCATCTCAACGTATTTCAACGCTTGCAAGATCTGATCGTTTAAGGCGCCACCGTTCATACCAAGAGACGGGCCCATCAATGTGATGGGTACGGCTTCGATTAACTGAGTATTGACAGCATTGAGGCGAACGTTGTCTAAGTCTGGAAATACTATCTTATTTTTAAGCTCGACAACGGATGAATCAATAACTATGCACTCTCCTAGCGACAACTGTTCAATAAAGGTTTCAATCTCGACAAGGTATTCTTTGTCGCAAACGAAATCCTCATTCGTCCGACAGACGAGGTCCAGATTGTACTCGACGGTAACAAAGGTCGTTGTTTCATCACCTCGCAGGCGGCTTTGGTTCACGAGCCTGAAAAATTGCCCAGTACTGCTGGCATTAAAAATCACTTCACAGTCGACCTTACCCTTCAACTTGAGGAACACTATGAGGTAAGAGCTTTTTTGAAGAGGTGTCACGTCAATACCCGCTATTTGCGCAAGTAAATGCTGAGGAAGTGAACTGCTCAGATTGGCTGTGCGAAAACTGTCATTTATCACCCAACCGGCTCCCCGGGCCTTTATCTTCGAAAGTTCTGGTATCACTACGCAGTCAGAGGCTTCGATTTCCGCCATCAACGCCTTGTGGAAGCCACCCCATGCCATTCCCAGTGCCCGTGCCATTTCTCGGGCACTTTCGATCTCCTCCGGCTCCAGCTTTTCGTCTGCCCAGATCGCAACGGCTGCGAGCCGCGCCAGCGAGGCCCTCGTCTGTCTT
>JBDOMS010000332.1:0-12009 GCA_039831735.1 Pirellulales bacterium | reverse complement strand
CTGAGATTATTGCGCGTGAGTCAACCGGCTTTCTGTACTGCGTTTCCGTAGCAGGAGTGACAGGTGCTCGCCATTCCTTGCCAGATGGACTCATTGAAAGAGTGAAGTGGCTGAGAACAAAAACAGATGTTCCAGTATTAGTCGGTTTTGGCATTTCCTCTCCATCCCAAGCCAAAGCCGTTGCGTCAGTTGCTGATGGAGTCATTATTGGTTCGGCTATCGTAAAACATCTTGCGGGAGTAACGGACTCTTCTCGTGATGACCTAAAGGTGTCTTTGGAGCATTATGTAAAGGATCTTGTGACAGCGGTTGAAAGTGTTACAGATTGACGTTTCCGAAGGTCTGGCTTTTTTATTCTCCATGTGCCTAAAATTCCTATAGGCACAGCATCGACTGCATGAGAAGGTTCCATTGCTTCAGTCGAAAGGGAGTTTCCATGTCTGATTCTCATACACCATCAGAGCTGGATCGTTTTTTTCATGGATTGGCAGAAAACGCGTTTCATGGTGAACTCGGTCTTGTGGATCCGCCACTTGTTGACTACGTAGCAACGCTGCTTGTTCGTTTCTCGAGGAATGAGTGTGTGCGAGCATTGCCTCATGATGAGCCCTTTGTATGTGATAATGTCTCCCAAATGCTTGCCTTTGTTCAGTATGAGCCTCCTGCTATTGCCCAAAAAGAGTACCAGCATATTGGAGATTACACGCTCTTTTGGGTTGGGGTGTACCCTGAGGCTCTTCGTCACTTTCAGCATCCAAACCGCCCTGACTATCTTATTGATTACAGAGAGTCTGGAAAACGTGCGTACCGAATGGCAGCCATGCTTGAGCAAGAACACGCATCAGAAAAAAAACATGTCTTTCGGTTATTGAGTGAAGAATACGATGCCTGTGTTGTAGGACTTGGTAGGGTTCGTGAGGCGTGGGGAGACGCTGCGTGATGTTCTACTGCTCATCGAGGTGATAGCTCATTCATGATAGGCACATCCGTTCCTTTTTAGTATCAACGTTCTGCTTCTGAGATGTTTTGCAGAAGTTGAACTGTCCACGATGGATGGAACGTAGCTGACGTAACTGGAATACCAGTGCGAAAAAGTAGAGATAAAAGTTCATCGAATGGAACGTCTATGGGATTGCAAAGTAAGTCGAGTGTGTCCTCATCAATGTGGATCGCATGAACACCAAAACTGCGTAGGGCGGCCACCGCGTTTCCTGCTGTCGAGGGACAAACCACCCGAAAGTTCCATGTTCGGTTCAGGCTTTTTTGAAAGGATTCAAAGAACGCTGGTTGCAGTGTGCTTAGAGAACCTTGTTCGATTAATCCTAAGTGGGAAAAGCATTTTGGAATAATGCCGTTATTGATGGCAGCGATGATCGTTCGGCCGCTGAGGGAAAGATCGGTAATGAGGTCTTCTGTTTTTTGCTGCTCAATGGGGTCAAGGCCATGAAAAGGATCATCAAAAATGAGGATGGTCGGTTCGTGGAGAAGGCTTCGGGCTATCATAAGCCTTTGCGCTTTTCCGTTTGGAAGATTGTCTACAGGCGTACCTGGATCATGAATGCTAGCCATCTCCAAGCTTTTATTGACTGCAGTTCGCATCGGCTTACCAGTGAGCCCAGCTTCTAAGGCAAATAACTCGAGAAACTCATCAGATCGCACATGAGGCCAGCGATGAAAAATAGATGGAACATAGCCGATTGATCTTCTTGCCGATTGAAGGTCCGTTTGAATAGAAGTTCCTTCAATGCGGATGTCACCTGAGTTGATCGGTAATGCGGTGGCCATGCACGCAAGGAGAGATGTCTTTCCGGATCCGGAACACCCAATGATTGCGACAGCTTGACCAGTCTGAAAAGAGGCCGAAACGTCTGAAAGGACGGTTTTTTTACCACGTGCGAGAGACACGTTCTCAAGAATAAGACTGTGATCGAGGTGACTCATTGTCGAAATCGTGCAGAGGTCATCGCGATGGCCACAAGCATTCCTTTCGCCTTGTTGACTGTTTCCTCGAATTCCTTTTCTGGCTTACTGTCTGCAACAATACCCGCCCCAGACTGTACGTAGGCCTTACCCTTCGAGACGACGATTGTTCTCAAGGCAATGCATGTGTCCATTGTTCCACTAAAATCTACGTATCCAACAGCACCAGCATACGGACCTCGTCTCTGCGGCTCGAGTTCATCAATGATTTGCATAGCACGAATCTTTGGAGCGCCGGAAACCGTGCCAGCCGGTAGGCAGGCTCGTAATGCATCAAACGATGTCTGTCCATGAGAAAGTTGACCGGTCACATTGCTGGTGATATGCATCACATGACTGTATCGCTCAATAGACATTACGTCACTGAGTTCTACGGAACCTATTTCAGCGACCCGTCCAACATCATTCCGTCCAAGGTCAATAAGCATTATGTGCTCTGCTCGTTCCTTTGGATCGGCAAGAAGGGCCTCTGCAAGTTGGTTGTCTTCATCCGGTGTTTTACCTCTTGGGCGTGTTCCAGCGAGTGGACGGACCGTAATGGTGTCATTCACGACACGAACCATTATCTCAGGAGAGCTACCCACGAGTGTTCCTTCAGGTGTCCGCACGTAGAACATGAATGGGCTTGGATTGACAACTCGTAGCGTTCGGTACAGTTCTAACGCTGGGGGATCAAATGGAATCTCAAGCCGACGACTGAGAACAACCTGGAAAATATCGCCAGCATGAATGTATTCAATTGATTTATTGACGGCATCCAAGAAAGCGGTCCGACTAAACGTAGAGGTTGGAAGCGTGCTCAGCTCATCATCAAAGGACTGTTGTTTGCCGATGTCGACAATGCTGGGCCAGATGTCAGGTTGGGAAAGGCTTTCAATAGTGTCATCAATACGTTCACATGCGCGAGAGTAGGCCAAGGCAATGCCCTGTGGAGATGAATCTTCGATATGAGCGAGTACGACAACATCAAATGATTTCGTGACATTGTCAAAAACAACAAGGCGGTCATAAAAAGCGAAATGAAGATCCGGAAGATGAAGATCGTCTGGGGGTGGCGTAGGAAGTTTTTCTGTATAACGAACTGTGTCATAAGCGGCATAGCCAACAACACCGCTTGTGAATGGAGGAAGTTCTGGAAGTCGAGCTGGCTTGTACGGAGCCATGCGTTGCTCAAGTGATTGCAGAGGGTCTTCGGACTCAAAAGACTCAGAGGAGCCATTTTTTGAAAATACTTGTACTCGTTTGCCGTAGGCTTCCAGTCGCATAAAAGGATCTGCACCGAGAAAACTGTAACGGCCAACCTTCTCGCCCCCAACGACACTTTCGAACAGACAGCTGCTGTCTCCAGAATCGATGCGGGCGAAAGCAGAAAGGGGTGTCAAACTGTCTGCAAAAAGACGCCTAAAAACTGGTACAAGGCGGGAACTTCGGGCGAGTTCAGAAAACCTGTCTTTATCGGGTACGTGCGGCATGGGAGAGGAGGATACCACTACTATGCCCTTAGCCGCTATGATTGCCTCTGGAAGCCGTAAAGATTCAACGATAACATCCTGAGAGCCAATCATGAAGTGCCAACACTGCGACCATCAGGCCGTTTTTCATATTACTGAATTGGAAACCGGAGAAGTGCGAGAGCTTCATCTTTGTGAGGATCATGCCCGCTCCTACCTAAACCAATCTGAAACTGGTCAGCATGATTCAGCAAGTACATCTGGAGCGACGGCACCCCTTGGGGTAGGACAAACAGCAGAAGATTTGTCTGAGATTGATAAGAAGACATGCTGCATGTGTGGGATTTCATTTTTTGAATTTCGTAATCAGGGAAGGCTTGGTTGCCCCCACGACTACGTTGCTTTCGAAAAAGAACTTGAACCACTTATTGCAAATATCCATGGAGCGACTACTCATGTTGGCAGAAAACCCAATCGGGCTGCAGCGATCGCAATGCCTGCAGAAGGGTCGGAGGCATTGACGAGTATCATCGGATTTCAATCAGAGATGAAGGAAGCAATTGAGCGTGAGGACTATGAAACAGCAAAAGAACTCAGAGACCGTATTCGTGAGATCGAAAGCACGTGGCTTGGATCCTCTCCTGAATCGGCAAAGCCATCGGAAGGTACAGCATGAGAATTGAATCGCTTACTGAAAGCGTTGGTGAATGGCTGCGGGGTACTGGCCCTGATTCAGACATTGTTATGAGTAGCCGTGTTCGACTCGCTCGTAACATCGCACAGTTTCCATTTGTTGGCCGAGCGACAGAGAAAGAGCGGCTTGACATCAAGTCCCTTCTCCGTGAAAGAATTTCAAAGTCACCGTTTGGTGAAAGTCTCCAATACTTTGATGTCGGTCAGCTTGAAGAAATTGATCGCCAGTTTCTTGTAGAGCGGCAGCTGATCAGTCGAGAGCATGCCGAAGCAAAAGGAGCTCGCGGTGTTGCTATCGATGGCTGCGAGCAAGTCAGTCTAATGATAAATGAAGAAGATCATCTACGAATCCAGTGCATGCATAGTGGGCTCGATCTCACAGGTGCATTTGAGCAAATACAGAATGTCGATGTGGAAATCGAGCAGGTTATTCCCTATGCGTTTCATCCAAAATGGGGTTATCTTACCGCCTGTCCAACAAATGTTGGGACCGGCATTCGCGTTAGTGTGATGCTTCACCTCCCGGCCTTAGTCATTACCCGTCAAATAGACAAGGTTTTTAGAAGCCTTCATAAGATTTCACTTGCTGTACGTGGTCTGTATGGTGAAGGTTCCCAAGCTATGGGGGATTTCTATCAAATTTCGAATCAGACAACACTGGGTAAAACAGAACAGGAACTGATTGAGCAGGTTAGTGATGTCGTACCGGTACTAATTGATTATGAGCGACGCGCTCGAGAGTTTCTCATTCGTGAAACTCAGGAGAATGTCCACGATCAGGTGAGTCGTGCCTTTGGTATTCTTCGTACGGCTCAGACGATTAGTGCCGAAGAGGCCATGCAACTTCTGTCCCGTGTGCGGATGGGAGTACTGTTGGGGCTTATTGGTGATATATCACTGCCGGATATCAATGTGCTTCTTGTGCAGACCCAGCCGGCACATCTACAGAAGCTTCGTGGAACTCAGCTTGATACAAATGATCGCAATATAGAGAGAGCTCGCTATTTGCGCAAGCACTTTGAGGGTGCAGAAGAAACTCAGAATTAAGAGTTATGTTAGTTTGCTACGAAGTGCACGAACAACTTGAGGAGGAACAAAACGCAGTAATGCAGTGTCATCAGCGAGTGGTGTAATCTGTTTCAGAAGTGATGAAGAAATGTGAGAGTACTGGGCATCCGCAATGAGGAAGACGGTTTCAATTTCTGGATCAAGTTTTCTGTTTGCAAGCGTCATGGTAAATTCGGCATCGATATCAGTGAGTGACCGAACACCCCTTAGTAAAACACTTGCCGACTGATCGCGAACAAACTTTACGGATAGTCCGTCGAAACAATCCACACTTACAGATGGAAGGTGGGCCACAGAACTCCGCACCAGAGCAACCCTTTCGTTGAGAGAAAACATTGAATGTTTATCTGGGTTTATGCCAACACCAACGACAAGTCGCTCAAAAATACGACTCGCTCGTTCGATTACATCAAGATGTCCGAGTGTAACTGGATCGAAAGAACCGGTATAAACAGCCGAGCGAGAATGTTTTTCTGTTGTCACGGAATGGAACTTCAAGTAGGTAGTTTATGTAAAAAGAGACGTGTCTGATGGCTTGGAAATTGTCGATTGCGTGAAAATGATTATGGTATGTCAACTGTGTTTTGTGCAGAGGTAAGGAAATAACTCGTGTTGAAACTGCTGCCACTTCTAGGAATGATCGTGTCGGGGATGATTGCGATCCTCTTTTTAGCAGATCTTGCAGCAGGATTCCCTTTTGGTCGAACAAGTGTTGTCGCGAATGTGGGCTTTGTGCTTTTTAGTGCAATCGTTTGTTATCTAAGCTGGAGTCTGATCGAACGCAACTCAAAGTGACGTTAGGCTGCCCGAAGGATGGATCCCTTAAGGGCAGAGGAACTGCTTTGTTGTAAAACGATCGGTAAATCACAAAGAGAAATAAACGTTATTTTTGAATTTTGACTTTGGCGATGAGCCCAGCGGAGATTCTTGTCATAACGTTTTCGTATCGACAGAAGAGACTCGCGTTGCCCCGCTGAATCTACACAGCGAATAAGAAGTCCTTTGTGGAGACTCGGATGCATGCACCTGTGTAATGTTCCGAGAAATGAGTGATGATTGTTTGAATGTAACGCAAGTTCCCATAGGCCCCACAGTATACTACGACATGGCCAGCCAGGGGGAGCTGGACGTCTCGTGACTTGATGAGTGTCATCAAAGTAGTCAACAGCGATTGTCTTAATGCCTTCTTCTACAAGCGTGTCACGATGACGTATTGAGTCCGATCCGTATAGCACAACACTTTCAAGAAATGGCCAGACGGACCGATTCTTGTTTATCACACATCGTAACTGCTGCCGTGAGTTTGGTTTATTCTGAGATAAATCGAGTGCGAGAGATGGCGGAGTTTCAAAACCCGTTCTCTTAGCTGCCTGGGCAGTCAGTGGCAGCATTTGGGCTCTCACGATCCATGTGACTGGGATGTTGCTCGCTTGACTTCTGGCCATCCAGGCTGCCAATTCATCCTCTGTAATCGATGGTGGAATCGAGCAAGTTAGTAGGGCCATTGCTGCCGTTCGGTCCATATTGTCCCCCATGCCGAGCATATTGGCTGGATCATCACGTTGTTCATCCTCGATCGTTATCTTCTTTATCGACGCTACCCCTGCCGGTATTCAGGTGCAGGGACCTTTTTGCAGCTACCGTGATGAAGGAGAAGTATTGTTTTGGAGCGATTGTTCCGAGTGGGTAATTTCAAACGCTTTCATGGCATTCACGAGACCGATTGCGGACGCCTCTTCCGCCTCGGCTGTTGGTTGAAGACCATGTGACCTCAACGCTGCTGACGTCAGTGGGCTGATGCTCGCGATATGCCAAGATTTCATGTTTTTGCCAAAGAGTGAAATCGCCGATTTAGCAACAGCGGGACTCGATACGACAATCCAATCTATCTTATTCTGATTAACCATTGCTCTTTCTTCAGATGAAAGATTCATAATAGGCAACGACCGGTATGCAATCACCTCAGTCACATCATGGCCGGATTCTTGAAGTCTTTGTGTAAGAACCTCGCGACCTTGTTCTGCTCGGATAATTAGAAAACGACTGCCTCGAGGTGTTTTTGATAGAACTGCCGCGAGAGCCTCTGCTCGATAGGTGTCTGGTATCAAGTCACAAACATACCCAGCATCAGAGAGCGCTTGAGCTGTGGCTGGACCAACTGCGGCAAGCTGCGCGGACCCAAGAGACCGGCCATCGCGCTGAAGAAATTTCATCCTCGATTGAAATGATCGCACACCATTTGCACTCGAAAAGACAAGCCAATCGAATGAGTCCGCGCAGAGTATTTTTCCATCAAAGCTATCCCAGGACGGTGGTGGTGCGATCTGGATAACAGGAACATGGATACATATACCCCCTTGTTCATCAATAAGTTCACTAAGTGTCTCTCCCTGGCCGCGAGGACGTGTTATGAGGATACGTTTTCCAGATAATGGCAGATTTGCAGGCGAGGAAGACGGAACATGCGCCATGCGTCCCAGAATTGCGACAGCAGGAGTTTGCCAGGCATGCTTAACAAAATCCTGCTCACATCGTCCAAGCGAGGAAACGATGATTTTTTGATCAGGCCATGAACAACGACTTACAATGGTCACCGGAGTATCGGTTGTCTTTCCAGCATCAAGAAGGCTTTTCGACCAGTGAGCAACCTGATCAACCCCCATGTAGATGGCAACGGTGCCTGATAATTCTGCAAGGGCTTGAAAGTCGAGACCAGATTTTTCTTTATCGGCTTCATGTCCTGTAATTAGTGTAGCGCTGGAGGCAGACGTTCGGTTCGTGACAGGGATGCCAGCTGCAGCAGCGGCAGCTAATGCTGCAGTTACCCCAGGCACAATCTCAAATGGAATACATCTTTTTTGAATGGGCTGAAGTTCCTCAGCCAACCTTGCGAAAACAGAAGGATCACCTCCCTTCAGTCGAATAACCGAATGTCCTTGGATCGCCAGATCGACCAGCATATTGCCTACTTCGTTGCCCGGATCTACTCCATCTGGAAATGACCGGGGTATTGGTATGACCCTTGCTTCTGGAGAAATGGTTGCCAGTATTTCCGGAGACACGAGAGCGTCGTGAACAACGATATGGGAGTCTCTAAGGAAGTTGCGTGCTCGAATAGTCATGAGGTCAGGATGACCTGGTCCAGCACCGACAAAAATGATTTTTCCAGTCTGTTGCATATTCGGAGATTGCTATAAGTGTTAGATTGTTGGGGTGTTCTAGGCCTTGTCAGTCAAGGGGGGCTTGGCGACTAGCCCATGGAGTGCAAAAATCCTAAGAATCCATATGTCAGTGAGAGTCCATCCGTTTTTCCACGAATATCGATATGACTGAGTCTACACAGTCCTCAAAGAAATCGAGTGACAGCCCAAAAATGAGTGGTGCGCAGGCTATTTCTGAGGCGGAGCAAAAGCGTCTGCAGAAATGTTTCATCGCTGGAGAGCAGAAGATTTCAGGGAATGTGGATTACGCCATTCAAATGTTTGCCCAGTGTGTGCTCGGTGATCCATCAAATGCAATTTACTTACAGAGTTTTCTTGCCGCGCTCAAGAAAAAGTTTGGTAAGAAAAAGGCAGGAGGCTTCTCCGCTCTTTTCTCGGCAGGAGCTCGTGGGGGACTCAAAAAGCTTGCCGCAAATAAACAGTGGTTACAACTCATTAGCAAGGGCGTAGAGATTCTCAAAACCTCGCCACTCAACGAGGGAACCTTACTCGCGATAGCGAATGCGTGTGAGGAACTTGGCTTTCACGAAACGCACCCAGTTTACCTTCGTGCTGCCCTTGATGTTGCCCCAAGTGATCCAGAAGTCAATTTAGCATGTGCGGAATATGCTGAGGTTCGTGGTGAATTTGATCAAGCTATTGCATGTTGGCGCCGCATTTCCAATATCAAAAGCATGGCAGAAGAAGCTGAGCGGATGATCACAAAACTGCAAGTAGACAAGACAGTCGCAAAGGGACGAGGTTTGGATGGCCGGCAGCCTCCGTCTCAGGCAACTGTAAAGCAATCTGAGAAAGAGGATGGTGCCAGCGTCTCAGAAAGTGAATCTGCTGTCTCCCAGCAATCTCAATTAGAGAGTCTTCGAAAGCAGCTCAAAGAAAATCCAGCGAATATCAATGTTGCGATAGAACTCTCAAGCCTTCTTGAGAAGCAAGAGAGCCTTGAGGCTGCTGAAGCAGTATTGCAACAAACGTTATCAGCGTCGGGGAACGATCTAAAGATTCGAGAGCATTTAGAGGATCGCCAAATCAGATGGGGACGTCAGAAAGTGCTCATTGCCGAGAAGTTATTAAAAGCTGATGATACGCCAAAACATCGAAAGACACTGGAGACCGTGAGGGAAGCACAACTCCGTCAGGAGACAGAGGTCTTTCGAGCGCGTTCCGATCGGTATCCTGAGAATCTGACCTGGCGTTTTGAATTAGCGAAACGTCTCAAGGATGCGGGGAATTATGATGCTGCAATCAAAGAATTTCAGGTTGCCTTGAAGGATGAGCGTCGTGAGGGTTCAGTGAGGAGAGAGCTGGGCGAATGTTTTCAAAAAACAAGACAGTACCAACTCGCTTTTCAGAGTTACCAACAGGCAGTAGATACTCTGACTGATCGTCAATCTGATCTTCAAAAGCGTGCGTTGTATCGAGCCGGTGTGTTGGCTATGGGGCTCAAAGATACGGATTCTGCCCAGAAATATCTCTCTTCTTTAGCGGCTATTGACTTTAGTTATAGGGATGTGGCTGATCGTCTGGACAAACTGAAGTCGATTGGAGATAACATCATAGGAGAAAACGATTAGGAAACGTCGGTTCCTAGAATCCATTTTGAGTAAACTGTGAATTCGCTAAGAGGTTAGAATGCCACATTCGCCAAGTGCAAAAAAAAGACAGAGGCAGAACCTTCGTAGTCGAGATCGAAATCGTTCCACGAAGTCTGAAATCAAGACACACATCCGTAAAGTACTGAAGTCTATTTCTTCAGGAGACGTTACAGCGGCAAATGAACAATTTCGAGAAGTAGCAAAGAAGGCTGACCAAGCGGCTGCGAAAAAGACCATTCATCGAAATCGTGCTTCTCGTATCAAGTCGAGGCTTTCTGCAAAAATCAAGATGGCCAAAGCCTAGGAGTATTCACCACACGACCGAATCTGCACGAAATACGGGTCCCTCAATGCAGGTTCTGCGATAATCCCAGTTCGATGAGTTGTCCCGAATCTTTGCAACACATGTAAAGCAGATACCAACCCCACATGCCATGGGTTCTTCAAGAGAGACATCACACGTGACGGCATGCCGTTTCGTCCATTTGGAAACTGCAGCCATCATCGGTTCTGGACCACAGCAGGCTATATGACACTGTTCTGGATTGCTTATTTGAATGCTTTCGAGCAGGTCAACTACAGTTCCCTTGTGTCCGACTGACCCATCTTGCGTGGCATAATGCACGTCGATCCCAGCATCCTGAAAATCCTCGGTATCACCAAAGAGTCCACCGTGACGAGCGCCCCAGCAAAATGTAACTCTGCGGGCACGTGGAGTACTTCGTGCTGGCATTCCATATGTCGCGAGTCCTAATCGTTCACGTCCGAGTGAGAGTAAAGCAGTGTAGCCGATGCCACCAGCAACAAGTATCAAGTGATCCGCAGGGCGAGGATTAAAACCGTTCCCGAGAGGGCCCCAGACTGTGAGGTTTTCTCCAGGCTGGACTTCTCTCAGGGATGTTGTGAATTTGCCATGTACAAGATAGATAAAATCAGCATGCGTCCCATCTTCAAATGTGTCATAAATGGCAAGGGGTCGGGCGAGGAGTGGATCGGAGCGACTTGGCAACCGAACCATGGCAAATTGTCCGGGGACAGCACGGGATGATAACTCAGGACAATCGAGCCTGATACGAAATGTTTGCGTTGCAATCTGGGTGTGAGATACGACTCGGGCCGAACAGTATGTGACTTGGCTGGGAGTGCATGTGCTCCCTTCGGAGGAGTTTTTTACTTTTTCCGCCATGAAGATGCCTTTCCAGCACGACGCCTTCGACGAGGCGGGGGACTCGGTGTTCGTTGTGGTGATCTCTCGTATCTTGATGAGCGACCACCTCGGAAAGTACGAGAGCGATGTGCAGTTGATCCTATCGAACGTTGGGCATCCTTTTTGAGTAATTCAATTTCACTCCAGGAAAGTTGTCGCCATTGTCCAGGGAGTAGATTTCCCATTGACAGTTTGCCAATAGCGACGCGTCTTAATTGGTGGACTTTATGACCAAGGCGTGCAAGCATTCTCCGAATTTCACGGTTTTTGCCTTCATCGAGAACCATTTCAAGCACGGAGCTTTCCTTGTGTTGGGAGTGCATGATTACTTGTTTTGCATGCACATTGCCTTCAGCAAGGCGGACACCACGACGAAGTTTGTCCAATATCTCAGGACCAGGAACTCCAGCTACTTGCACGTGATACTTTTTTTCAACTCCATACCGAGGATGGGTGAGAAGGTTTGCTAAAGCACCATCATTTGTCACAAGGATGAGCCCTTCACTCATCCTGTCCAGTCTGCCAATCGGGAATACTCGTTTATCACTGGGTACAAGATCGACGACTCGAGATCTTCCAGAAGGATCATAATGAGTCGTAACAATTCCAACGGGCTTATAGAGCATGTAAACGACACGCCTTGGATTAGGTAAGCGTTCACCATCAACTCCTATTTCCTGTCGGAGTGGATTTACACGAACTCCAAGTTCTGAGATTACTTTCCGATCTACTTCCACTCGACCTTGCGTAATCAATTCTTCACAACTCCGTCGACTCCCTAATCCAGCAGCAGCGAG
>JBDOMS010000093.1:0-2731 GCA_039831735.1 Pirellulales bacterium | reverse complement strand
AACAAGCTTTCAAAATGGCAAAAGCAGATGGGAGCCACAATGCCTGTGGCCAAGCAATGATCTGTAGCCTGGCCTACGCTACGTAGATTCGTAGATTCCATAAAGATCATCCATGGGCGGGGACACGCGTGTTCATAAAAATCTGACAAATATGTTAAAACAAATATGTTAAAAAAGAGTTTGGCAAAATGTGTACAGACAGCCCGCTCCTTCCTAAGATCAAGCAACCATGAGGCTTCAACCTTCCTCCTCGCTGATTTGTATCGTTGACATTCAGGAAAAACTGCTTCCCGCTATTCCTGATGCTCATCAGGTGATTGCTCGTACGAAGCGAATAATCACAGCAGCCAATACGCTGGGTATTCCTCAAATTCTCACAGAACAGTATCCGGAAGGATTGGGTTCCACACCTCCTGCCCTCTCTAAACACCTTCCTGACGCTATCCCAAAAATGAGCTTTAGCTGCTGTGGCAGTGAATCATTCAAGAACTCGATTCCTTCAACAACACAAGTCGTTGTCCTCTGCGGACTTGAGACACATATTTGTATCTCTCAAACAACTCATGACTTGCTTGCAGAGGGATATGGTGTTTTTCTGGCTGTTGATGCAGTAGCCTCACGTCATGAGATTGACCATACTGTTGCATTACGTCAACTCGAATCTGCAGGGGCTGTGCTCACCACGACTGAAGCTATTCTTTTTGAGTGGTGCACCTCTGCCGAGCACCCTGCTTTCCAGTCCATTCGAAAACTTGTTCTTGATGACTCGTTTACATGATGCGTTGTAGAAAACGGATCGACTTTCTTATTGATGAGACCTCTTTTGAACTCAACGATTCTCTGGATTGCTTGTAGGAACTGTATTCCTGCCGTTGTGGCATGCATACTCCTGCATTCCATCTCCCATTCTCTTGCGATGGATACAGATACATCCAACAAGGATGAGATCTCTGATGACGCTGATTTTCAAGGGACCGTTTCTCGAGCAATTCCTTTCCTTTGGAAAGAAGGCATGGCATGGAAAAAAACTCACGGGTGTGTCTCCTGTCACCAAATACCTTTCATGCTGTGGTCACTTACCAAAGCACACCATGCTGGTTTTGATGTAGATAGAACTGCACTTGATGAACTTCGTGCATGGTCGCTTGAACCGATGCATTTCGAAAAACCCATCAACAGAGAGTCCACTACCGTCCTGCAGACACTGGCGGGAAATATTGACACCATCAATGCACTTTTCATCGGAGACCAGATAGCTGACAAGAAACAATCGTCCGTCTTCTCGAAAGCGCTTGTGGAAAACCAAGAGAACGACGGTTCCTGGAAACCATGTGGTCAACTGCCTAATCAAAAGCGTTCCAAAGCAGAGACCCGGCAGGTTACAACATTATGGACCACCCTTATCCTCGCACAGCAAAACATCAAGCCAAAGAATATCCAGGCCATTGAGCAAATCATTGAGAATGACTCACCAGAATCAACTGAGTGGCTCACGGCTCGTATGCTTCTGGCACGTGAGCGGGGTGAAAGCAGCGTACAAAACACCCTCATCCAAGAACTCATCAAACGCCAACATCACGACGGAGGGTGGGGCTGGCTTTCTTCTGAACAGAGTGATGCTCTTGGTACCGGGATGGCATTATACGCCCTCAAGCGTTCATCATACCCGGAAAGTTCATATGACCCTTCCGCCATCAGGGCACGTGCTGCACGAGCCACGCACTATCTCACAGAGACACAAGAACCCAATGGATCCTGGATCGTGATGGGCACTAAGAATAAGACTCGCAATCGACCGACAGAAACAGCTACCTTCTGGGGAACGGCATGGGCGGTTATTGCGTTATTGCAGGATTAGTATCGACAACGCTTAACGACACCCAACGCAAAGAATCCTTGTTCGAAACCATTTAAAATGATTTCATGCGCAGATATATTCTGTCTGTAAATTTTTATGGCTCACGCGAAAGATCAAAACCATCATTGATTTCGTCTACAGATCGGAGACGTGCGATTTTTGCTGCTGCATGAGGTTCCCCTGAAACTTCTTGGCCTGGCGCTGACCCAAACCGAATTGTGCTCCCATCTTCAGTTTTGAGTATCCAAACCCGCCGCCCCCCTTCACTGGTGACCTGACATTCCGTGAGATTCAGATCACTCCACTCTGGGCCAAGTGCAACAGCTACGGATGCTGCCTCCTGAACAGCGGGATCTCCCCACGACTGTCCCTCAGGACCAAGAGGACTTGTCACCACTCCGGTAATTCTTGGATAGCAAGCTGCTTCCTCTGGCGTGAAGTCCGCACTTGGTAAGACAACGCCTTCGTTGTCAATTGCAAAAAGACCTCCCGACACGGTTACCATCGCTACCGGCTCTCGACATTGAACCTCGACTTTAGCTCCAGCCGGATGAGACGCCTCCACTCAAACAACTCGTCTAACCCATGGATGCATCTTGAACGCTCGCGCCAAACGACTCGTGAGTTCCGGATCATCGAGAGGGAGAAGAATATCCAAACTTGCGTTTCGCAGGGATTCTTGCTTGAGATCAGCCCGCACCCATGAAGGCACACCTGTCACTCTAATTTGTTCTGGTGTCAGCACATAATCCGGATGGTTGCGAACCTTGGAACTTACCTGAGACCAGATAAGTATTCCTCCCACAATCGATGCCACGATAACAGTGATCGCTCCCCATCCAGCCTGACGACCAGCGAAGATGTTCGTATCTC
>JBDOMS010000164.1:0-2739 GCA_039831735.1 Pirellulales bacterium | reverse complement strand
TCCATTCACCCGGCTTGTAAACGGCCTGCTTCTCCGCTGCGTTCACAGCTGTATCGAGCCAACGTGTTCGGCGACCCTCATCCCAAAAGTTTCCGGAACACCCATTCTCTCCGTTGGTCGTTTCGCGGATCTCACATTGATAGCCGTACACCTCACCTTTTTCACGCATTCGGTCAGGCTTGGATTCCTGCGGTGTCTCTTCGGCATATTGGTGGCTTCTGATCTGAACGCCTGAGTTCAACTTAGGGTCACAACGAACATCAAATTCCAAATCAAAATCGCTGTAAGGACCACGAGTAAGAAACGTATTCTTGCCTTCTCCGGTCGTTCCGGTGATCACACCATCTTTCGAAACGTAGGTTGCCCCACCGCCAAGCTTTTCCCACCCGTCAAGTGAGTCTCCACTGCTCAGTGAAACCCAATCGCCACCCATGGCAAGTGAGGCACTGAAGAAAATGGTGTTTAACGTAAGAAGGAAACGCTGCATCATAAAACCTCTGAATGTAGAAAGAAGAGAAAGTATCCGAACCACCTAACTCGGTTATGTAAGGATAAGACGGTGAACGGCACTGTTGCAAGCGTCCTGCCCATTATTGCGATTACGTTTTACCTCGAACTGTCCACCATGAACTATGTTTGACTGCCCCGCAAGAATAAACACTAGAACAGGGGAGGCTGTGATTTCAGAAGAGGCAAAAAAACACCCTCACCAAAAATGAGGCGGGAACAGACAGTGCCAACATGGCTTCATCCTCCCAAGTTGATTTCAACAAGACGCGAAAATGGAGGTGATCAGCCGCGGTCTGTCCCGGGAGAAAAACAACCCGGAAAACTCCCGTTCTAGCCGACACCGATCAAACCATCTCCGTTTAGGTCGAGCTGAAAGAGTGATTCTTTTGCAGCCAACGTGGTTTCAGTCGGACCTTCCTCCCCAATGTAGCGACCACTTTCATCCAAAATCCAGGCATACCAGTCAACGCCATTCCCATCGAGCACTCGCAACCGTCCAAGATGATCTCGGGCAGCGGCGACCATTGTTGCCCCATTACGGCTCAACGGCACATCACCTTGCCAGTAGGTATCAGACCGACTAACGGCAATCGGATCACGACCGGATTCACTGATATAAGCCCGTCCCAGATAATTCGAAAGTAGGGTAACTGCAGCCACGTTCGAAACTTCTTCATAGAGATAGGCTGTATTTTGTGTTCCGTAGTCTGAAAAAACAGAACAAAATGCGCCAGCCGGAAGATCAAGCCCAGATGCCGTGGCAGTTGCTTGCCCGAGCCCCCCCGGATTGTCACGTGCAATCGACCACATTGAGAGCATGCCAAGCCCATTGACCCGAGCAAAATCCTCGAGCATCCGTGCGTCTTCGACACCAAAAACCTGTGTTGTAATATCATTCACACCAATCATGGGCGTTACACCAAGCTGGCTCCAACCAAAGTCATGTCCATATTCTGCATAGACCGAAATCAACTGGTCATGAGCTCCTTGGGCCGAAGCAATAGCGTAAAAACCCATAGGTCGAGCACCGGGACCCGTCGTTGGAGCCGCCCATTCGCCAAAATTCATCGCCATGATGTTAACGCCATCAAGCACCACACCTGCCTGCAAAGCTGAGCGAATAACAGCATGACCATTGTAAGTCAGCCCTGTTGGCACGGCTGGCAGGGTATACCAGACCTCAACGTCTGGCCGCATCTGCTGAAACAGTGCTAATGCCTCGCTACGCAAAGCAATAGAGACCGGATCTGTAATCGCCGTACCTTCAATATCAAAATCAATTCTATTGAGTGAGTACTTGTCAACAACCTCGATATATGAATTGGCCAGGTCAAGCGCTGACTTGCCCAGCAAAGCATGGACATGAGCTAAGCTATTACCCGCTGCACCGCCGAAGGAAATCATTACGTCTCCACCTGCTGACTGAAATGCAACTATTGACTCATCGATAGCAACCGCACGCGGCGACTCTGAACCAAGTGCGAGTGAGTCCCAACCAGCCCAGGCCGTCTTCCCCTCCGCTGTAGAAAGAAGAAAAGCAAGCGTGAGCAGCGACGTTCCGCGGGCCGTTGCGATCTCTGTGAGATTTGGAGTCTCCCAAAAACCCATATCCACATATGGCGCAAAGAACGCCTCTCCCCATAACTGATCACCAGCATTTCCTGAATTAACTCCAGAAACAGTCTCAATAACAGCATCACCATCAAGATCGATTTGAAAAAGCGACTCCTTTGCTCGAAGCGACGTGTCACTCGGAGACTCCTCGCCTATGTAGCGACCATTGTCATCGAGAATCCACGCATACAAATTGAAGTCATGTCCATCAAGAACCCGGAGTCGCCCAAGATCATCTCGAGCTGCAGCCATAATGGTCGCCCCATCACGACGAAGCGGCACATTACCTTGCCAGTAGCCGTCATCCCGTGTCACTGGAATCGGCAGACTTTCTCCCTCCTGAATATAAGCTAACCCATCAGCGTCAACGAGCACACTGACTGCCGTTGTTGATGCAAACTCCGTGAAAAATCCTGAACGACGCAAAGGATTTCCAACTTCTACTTGATGCCCATCTGTGGGCTCACCAGCAACAGACATCGGAGTGAGCAGCATATCGCGACTCACTATCGCAACGTCGTCGGCATGAAATCCAAAGGGAACAAATAACCGTGATTCCACCACCTGATCGTGGTGGAATTCGATGTTGTTACCGACAAGCGAGGCCTTTGACAC
>JBDOMS010000188.1:0-2749 GCA_039831735.1 Pirellulales bacterium | reverse complement strand
ACCTTAGACCAAATGATTTATCACGGAGAAATCGTTAGTCGTGCCGTCTCTCATGCAATGGTTATTGTTGATCTGCCATTTCCACTTCAACATCTTGGTGTCCGTGAGGCAGTGGCATCGTGTGCCAAGATACTCAAGTCAACAAACTGCCAAGCGATAAAACTCGAGGGGACAGCTGGGCAGTCTGATGTCATCGCTGGAATTGTTGCTGCTGGCATTCCAGTCATGGGACATGTTGGATTAAGACCGCAGGCCGTTCATCAGTTGGGGGGGTATCGAATTCAACGCAATATCGAATGCCTCATGGCCGATGCGAAGGCTGCGGAGGCAGCTGGGGCATGTGCTGTGATCCTTGAGTGCATCCCACACGACACCGCAGGATTGATAACCAACGCACTTGGAATTCCTACAATTGGAATTGGTGCAGGACCTCGATGTGATGGGCAAGTGCTTGTATTCCATGACCTTGTTGGATTATCACTCGGTCATGTACCAAAGTTCGTCCGTCCATATGCTGATATGAAAACCGACATCTCGCAAGCTATTTCACAATGGCGATCCGATGTCAACTCTGGTGACTTTCCAAAATCTCTGTAACACCAACGATTATTCACTCGAAAACATCGAAGAGAATGTCATGGCATTATGGCAGTACAACCTCATCTGAGATAACAACTGGACGACCGGCAGTAACCGGCGTTGGTACGCCACCTGATGGCAGCGTCGTCCCCATTGGTATCGTAGCCCCCATCGATGCTCCAGCGCATGGATCACAACACGGATTTGCTCTAGCTGCGCACGGAGCATTCTGTCCACACGTTCGCATTGGAGGAGCAGTCACTGGAGCTGGAGCTCCCGGAGGAGTGAATCCTGGAGGAAGATGACCAAAACACCTTTCGTATTTCCAAACTTCCAAAGCAATATATCTCTCTGAAAGTGATTTACAGCCAGAAAGCCCAGCGGCGGCCAGCACAATTGGCACAACCACTAGGGCACATTTGCTCCACTCCGTCGAACGCATCGATCCGTCTCCTGGAAAGGTTCACCGACGTACATCAAATAGCGTCGGGAGGTATTGAGCCCGCGGCACCTTCCGCGAAGCCTAGAAACCCTACACCATGGATCGCGCAAGGCAAATTACTTGCGATGACGAATTTTCGCACGCATTCTTCGCTTCTTTTGGCCCCGCTTTCGGCGGCCTTTACCTGACTTCTTAACGCCCATGCTGCGCTCCGAGAGTAATTGTTACAGTCTGCAAATGTTGTAAAAACGGTTGGACCGGCTTGCAAGCCAATGCTCCATACTTCGCGTTTGATGGTATTCGGTGGCTCTTCTTTCTACGATCTATACACTATTTTATTGGTATGATCATTCTCTTCCCATCCTATGCCTATCGGATTCCTGACGCAGGACAATGGCACGTACATCTCGCTGGGATGGTGAGTAAACCTCTTCCCGCACAGAGTCGCCGTAGACAATTTGCTCGAGCTGTCCTGAAACGAATTCTCCATGTTCAGGATTCTGAAATTGACACTGATTTATTTCGGAGTCGAGCAAATGCTTTTTTTGTTCAACGATTGGCTGGTCAAAGAATACAACTGTCACTTGCAGGCCAGAGTTATGACGGAGGCCAATCTGATCGAAGTGGTCACTTCCAGTCCGATATCACCCTCGATGATGATACGATTCATGCTTTTTCTGAAAAGATGCTTTCAGGTTGTCGATCGTTACCCTACGGAGGAAAAAGCCTGGCGCCACATGAACCAGAACAACAGAGCACGCCTCATTCCCTAACCGCACATGGAACCATTCAATGCATCGACACTGAGGGGCTGTCTGTTATTTCTGATATTGATGACACCATCAAAATCTCAGATGTTGGTAATCGACGGGCACTGCTCGCAAATACATTCCTACACGAATTCAATGCCGTACCGGGCATGGTAAAAGTTTTTCAACATCTTCAACATTCTGGAGCCGCATTTCATTATGTTTCAGCAAGCCCATGGCAACTTGCAACCAGCCTGTATGATTTTTTTTCACATGCTGGCCTACCTGCGGGTTCTATGCATCTCAAGTTGTTCCGACTCAAGGATTCAACTCCACTCCGTAAACTTCCTTCACGAAAACGATCGAAGCGACGCACAATAGAGCAGATCCTTGCTGACTTTCCGAAGCGGAGATTTCTTTTTATCGGTGATTCAGGTGAACGTGATCCCGAAGTGTACACTGCCGTAGCACGACGACATCCGGAACAGGTTCAGGCAGTACTCATCAGAAAAATTCTGACGCACAAACCTTTTACAAAAGTAAATGCTCGCCTAAGGCGATTGGCAAATAAATTGCCTCAAGGCATGCTTCAAACATTTACGCAATCAGAGGAACTTCACGCACAGTGCAAGGCAGTCTGTCGCGAGATGCAAACCTAGTCTAAGGACTATCAAACGCATTCTGGTAATGCTCAATAGCTGGTACGCCTTCTTCAAATACAACAGTTACGGCATCAATTCGTACGGAGCAATCTTGAAGTTGATGACGCCGAATAAAAGCATTCACTAGATCAGATATTCTTCTCTGTTTTTTATGGTCAATAGTTTCAGCGGGATGGCCATGCTGCAAATTAGAACGAGTTCGTACTTCTATAAAGACAACTGTACGATCATCAAGCGCCACAAGGTCAATATCACCACCTAGAATTTTTTCCCGCCGGCCAACAATTCGATAGCCGATGGACTTGAGATACTTTGCT
>JBDOMS010000375.1:0-2750 GCA_039831735.1 Pirellulales bacterium | reverse complement strand
AGCCTGTGTAGGGTTGTTCCTTACCATTGTGAATATAAACGTCATCGAAATAGTCGTTGCCCCAGTACGCAGGCACAGATGGAATCGATGAAGAGGGATACCAGACGCTCTCTTCGAAACCGCGATCCTGAGGGCGAAATGGATAGTTTGCTCCAAGGTGCCACTTTCCAAAAACGCCTGTGGTGTAGCCAGCATCACCAAAGTAGTTGGCCATCGTGGGAATTTCTGGACGGAGCAGAGCTCGACCGCTGCTCACGTTCGCCGCGCCATTCCTTGCTGCATCGATTCCCGTAAGTAATTGTCCGCGCGTCGGCGTACACATGGGCGCAACATGATAGTCCGTCAGCCGCAAACTCTGGTTGTACAACGCATCCAGGTTGGGCGTCTGCAAAACAGGATTGCCATGCGCCGAAACCTCCGGATAGCCCTGATCGTCGGTCATCACGATGACAACATTCGGGCGTTCTGCGTATACGACAACTGCTCCAGACATCCAGAACAGGACAGAGCCAACGAGAGTCTGAATGATCCCGCTGACAATGGTTTTGCTATTCATTGCTCATCCTTCACTGGGGTCTTCTTGCGAGGCTTGGTGTCGTCAAGATTCTCTTTGATTTGTGAATCGCTGACAGTCGGCGATGGGCAACCGTCTTTGGGAACGTCAACATTCGCTGTCCAGAGAATGGCGTTCAGTACGACCGTGCGAAAGTTTTTATTTTGCCAACTCACATGATTATGTGCTCCAGTGAAACCAAAGCCACGACCACCCGTTGGACGTTCATAGGCCCATGCAACGGTCTGCTGCTCCCCTGCCGCAACAGCCCTCCGGACCGTTGGGTTCCCACTTCGATCGCCATCGGGTCGACGAAGCGTTGATGCAGGCGGGAGATCAGCAAGAATTGATGTCACACCTTGCATGTCCTTTACAAAACGCATGTGGTAATACCACTCATCATCCACACGAAATGGTTCTATGCCACGAGTGATCGGATGGTCTGGAAAGTCTTTGAAGTGCGGCGTCCAATGAGGATTGACAGACCAATTCAGGTCACAAAACCCCCCCATCCATTCCAAAAACTTTTCACCGGGCTGTCCCTTCTCTGCTTCTGTCGCCCAGTGAATCATCACGACGCCCGTGCCAGCTTTCATATACTTGTCAAACTCATCGAGATGTGGGTTCAGGATATGACCTTTATGACCTGTGCAAAAAATCACAATCGTCGCTGCATCTTCAAGAATTGCTGGATCCTCCGGGTAGCCTACGTATGGCGCAACAATCGGTTCGACATTCAAACCAGAACGTACAAGGGCATCAGCCAGGATCATATTCCCGGCTCGATGCTCATGCTTCATGAGACCATGACTTGGCTTACCTGAAAGAAAAATAATCTTCGCTGTATCACGTGCCAGTGCAGGACCGTGAAAAAAAATAGACACTGCACAAAATACAACTGCATGTTGCCAAGCAATCATCTCGCTCCCACCTCTCTATTCTGAAACAACACGAATGTCATTCCAGTACGCCCATTCATTTCGCCAGTCATTCGCTCGATTTTCAATTGATACTGTAATACGGCGGCCTGCAAACCGAGAGAGATCGACCGAGACATCCAGCCACTCATCGGGACCGACTGTTTGAGCACTGACAATTTGGTCAGCAAGAACATTTTTCCCGACAAGAATACGCAGCTGCCAGTCTCCGTGTGGATGATGGCTGACTCGCAATTGCAGTGATGTTTTCTTGCCTGCGGGGACATTCACACGGTTTCTGCTCAAGACGCACGGCGTATGCCGATCAAGTGGATGCGTTTGAACTGCGACCTGATTTCGAAAAACCTCATGCCTTACGACACCACCCTCACCAACATCTTGAATCCGCACACCATTGGCGACTGTCTGAATAATTCGATTCCATTCCACGGCCTTTTGCACTTGATTGAAATCACCTGCCTGAGAATCTTGCGTCACCAATCGTCTGGCCACACACTCCTGCAAATGCGGAATCTTTCCTTCCACAACAAGTTCAAGCGACCTGCGTGGAAACAATGGCACCATCGGCTCCAGGGCAAACCAGTACATCCGTGGCAGATTATTGTCGGTAACATCTTCGTGATGCGAAAGAAGTCCTTTGAGAATCGACCAGCGTTGGGAAAATGGGAATCGCTGAATAGCCGATGCGAGATAAAGCCTCACAACAGGTGACGGGTCAGATTCTGCCAACGCACTCAACTGCCGAAGCACAGAATCCTCTGGTGTCCACGACGACGACGCTTGTGGCTCAAAGGCATTGATGCTGCTTGGATCACACAGAAACTGAATAGCCCACGCACGCACGTATGCATCCTCATGCCCAAGCAAGCCAAGTAATTGATCCTGATCAAGTCCTTCTGTTACATACAGGGCCCACATCGCTCGCAACTTTTTCGGTGGGCTTGCGGCAGATTCAAACAACGCAGTGAGCTTTGAATGAACCAACGTTGCATCGAGTTTTTTATTGACAGCACGATACTGCAGAAGTGTTCGTGCCTGTCGAACATACCAGTCATTTGCATGCATCTGCATGTCAACTAACTCTGCATCTGATAATGCGCCAAGATCCGGGCACACCGAAGCCTGTGACCCTTCTGGCATGATTCGGTAAATCCGACCACTGTCTGGAAACTTGATGGCATTCCCGCAGATGTCTTGGTCATGCCAATCCAGAAGATAGACACCTCCTTCAGGGCCCATTTCAACACTAAACCCAACCC
>JBDOMS010000211.1:0-12245 GCA_039831735.1 Pirellulales bacterium | reverse complement strand
GATCCAGAAAAACAGATGCAACAATAGCAGAAGACTGCACATCCACACGTCCGTTCAAGAAATCACTGCAAGACGAAACTTTCCTGAGTGCCTCAGGTAGACCACTGCGGTTGTCTTGAGCTATCGAGGCGCGCGATACAAGATCCATCGCAACAGATTGCCCAGCGCCCTTTGCAAACCATTCTGGCGCTCCGTTCACCAGAAAAATGACTGAGGCTAATTGTTCAATTATCAAAAATGCTACATCACTTTTACTTGGGTCATTTTCACTAAGCAAAGAATCAGGAGCGACCAAAGCAGCATACACGACATCACCCTGAACACCAGCAGATGCTGTCAGGCCGCGTGGACGATCAGATCCATTTGCAACCAACCAGAACTCGGAAAAGTCATACGCTTTATTGAATCCATAGACTACAACACCACCCTTCAAGAGTTTTCCATGATTCGATTGATCTTTTGTTGTTCCCAGATACTTTTCTACATCATTCCAAGCGCTATCGGCTAAGGCCGTCAACGCCTCTATACGAGATTCAGCAAGATTTCCAATGATGCAGACATTGCTCCCATTCATGCGATGAGGGCTTTCATCTGGAAGAAACCTTCGCCAATAATTACTGGCTGCATCTTGACGAACAATTCTCAATTCTTCATTAGACAAACTCTTCGAACGACCATTTGCAGCAATGGTTCGGATATCCCCTCCAGCCCCCGCAATATCAAGCCTCGCTCCCTCATTGATCCACTTCACAATACTATTGATAACATCATTCGATAGGGGGTCCTTGCCGAGAGGCATACGCTGACCATCAATATCCACACCACGTATTTTTTTCACAAAAAGACTATTTGCCGCGTCTCCCGGTACGATGGCAACTCCGCTTCCGCCTCCTCGAAGAAGTCTTGAAAACGTGGCCATACTCATTCCTGACTCTGTTTCAAACCCACCATGACATGCCAGACACGATTCTATCAGTACTGGTGCAATATCGATGGCAAAGGATGTTTCCCCGGGCTTGAGTTCAGCCACCTCGATCTCAGTTTTTTTCGGATTTTTCGCGTCGTTGGCTGGGATTTGACCAGCGAGAGCCGTGAGTGGCAGTGTCGGATTACCTCCATCATAGAGAGCTCCCTTGTCGATCCATTCAATGAGCATCTTGAGTTCATCGGCTCCTACCTTACGGTTTCCTCGTGGCATATCGCCACTTGCTATCACTTCAACCATTCGACTTGCCTGACCAACTCCTGGCTGCACAACCCCTGATTGAGCCAACGCCGCAAACGTTGGCATATAGAATTCACCTTTCTTTCCTCCGATGTGACAACTTCCACAAGAACGAACCAATATGGGTGCAATTTGTTTCGAAAAGCTTATCTCAGACGAATTCATTTTCCCGGCACTGGAACTTTTGGATTGATCTGTTGTTGGCATTGAAACGCGACTCGGTGATCCAGTTGTGGATGGCACGATGATCTCCGAAACGTCTATTCCATCCAGTTCAAGTTTCCCTCGAATCGCTGAACATCGACGAGCGAGCAAACGAAGGCTGACCGGGATACGTGAGGCTGGAATCGATTCTTCTAAGCCACGAATAGCTTCTTTGAGATGAGGCACGGCATTGATCGCCTTACCCGCTTCAAGAGCATCTTCTGCCAAATCAATAGAAGACTTTATCTCTTTCGGAGTAGCAGCATTACTCGACACAGACAGAAATAGAACGGTAGACAGAGTCACCAAGAAAGCACAACAGCTATGATTGAACACACCTAATCGCCCCCTGTGAATCCAATCCAACATCCACTGTAACAACATACGTCACTCCTTTTTAAACTCGCTGATCTGTATTTTTCATGTGATCAATTGTCTCATTTCGGCTGGTAGCCTCGATTACAACAATACCAGCACTTATTGCTGTGGCGATCACAGACAACAGCCATACAACTCCAGTCAAAAGCGCAGCATAACGGCAAATAAGAGCGATGCTATCGTCTCCCAGAGCCGCTAGAAGAGATCCTAAACCCAGGAGAACGCCAATGACACTTGGCATCAAGACTGAAGCAATCACCGCGTACGTTAGGAATCGGATGAGTGTAGGACGCATACGTAATTAAGCACACACTAGCGCACCACGTATTCCGACGCGGACAAACGGGGTGCCGAAACAATGCGACACCAGACCCTCTAGAGCATAATCGATCCGTCTTCGTGAACCAGTTTCATGAAAAACACTCTTATTCAAAGGGAAAACGCACATATTTACTGAAAATCTAGTCAAAACGATCAATCTTTGCCAACAGCACGTTCAATGAGAAGAAAAACAACAAAAGCATCTACATCCAGACTCCTTATCACCTCAGCGGTCAGACCAATGTAATCCCCATCAATAACATCCGCATGCAGCTTCATCAGAATGTCAGAAAGACTCTGAAATTGAGATGATTCGTTTGCGGGCGCTGCTTGCATAGCAATCTCAGCACTGAGAGCCATAAACCGAAATACAGTCGGATTCGTTCTCTTCGACTATTTCATCGTTGCGCGACCGTCGATTACGTGAATGGAACAGTGTTCTTCAGTAATACAACCGTTGAGCAAAGAGCTTGACTTTCGAGAAAAGTATGTTGTGGCAACAGGGGTCGGAATTGCCCCTGCGAATTTAAAACTGTCTAAGAAAGTCGTTATGAAAAAATTGACTGTCGACTGTATGTTTGTATTGAGAGTCAAAGAGCAGGGGGGTGACAGGTGCACAAAGCTACGACCGACTTCACCGTGCTTAAATCTTTTTTTGCAGCACCTCACTAGAATCTCATACAAGAAAAATGCAGCATTTTTAAGAGCATTAATGGTTCTGTCATGCTGTGTTATCAGTCTTTTTCACACACAAAGATCTACAATCAGCGTTCTCTTATGGGGTGGGCCATGCAACAACAAGAAAGGGACTATTGCGTAACGTTGCTCTCAGTACCAGTCGTGTTCAAACAAGTGATCCTATAAACCGACGTTGTATATTCTTCCTAATAATGATTCATACAATAAAGCTGATGTGTGTCTTTCTTTCGTACTATCACCAATGACAGCTCCTTTCATCTCTCACATGAGAAATCCTGTTTAGACTCGATCTTACGCTCCATTTTCACGTGCTCACTTGTTGCCAGAAACACCACAGAACCACTTTATGGCGGGAGAAAAATAGTGGAATCCCCCATGGACCGTACAACAGGGCCATCATGCTCTCAGAATCGGTGCTCTACTGCTCCGGCTCAGAGCAAGATTTATGAATTGATCTGGGAGAATCCGAGGCCCCTCCATAAGATGGATTTTCATTTGCCAACCTAAATATAAAAGTGTTGTAATTTCGTGAATGCCACGCTTGCCTCCTCGTGTACCAATCGTCAACATGCCTGGATCTGGTCATTCCTTAGACAATGCGCTTTCGTTGGATGTATTCTTTCTCCCTCGCCGCGTCTGTTTGGTGACCAAGTTGAGTTAACAGATGGCCGAGTTCTGGAAGGTCGGTTTGTCTTGCTTCCAGGTGTTTCCGTTGACCCTAAGGCCGCGCCACCAGAATCTTCAGCGACGTCCATACTGGTTTGTGATGATGACCTCACTCGGACAATGGTCTCAAAAAGACGTGTTCGTAAAACAGAACCGGGTCAAACAGGGCCAGTGATCGAACAACTTTCTGTTCCTCAAAGAGTTGCAAGAGATGGGCGACGGGTTGCAGGAGTAGGTGGCATTTTACAAACAACGCCTTTTGACGAGTACGGTCGCCGTATTCTGTCCCTCATGACTGCCTCAGGAAGGATTGATATTGTCCAAGGAATAACCACCATCACGCCTCATTGGACACGACTTGAAACTGTTGCAATGGAACGTCCCTATCTACTCGACATGCGCATTGCAACATCCTCAATACCTCGAACAACACTCACAACCATCATTGAGCATGCCATTGATGTAGATGATGTCGACGAACGCCTGCAGGTTGTTCGGCTCTATTTGCAATCAGAGCGATTTGATGATGCTAGGCGAGAACTTGATCGCATCCTAATTGATTTCCCTAACCTCAATGACCTTTCTCGTGAACGAGATGGGCTTGCAAATTTGATGAGTGCCCGCTTCCTTGATGAGATTCGGCTTCGTAGCCGTTCTGGACAAGATCGTCTTGCCATGGAACTCCTTGAAACGTTTCCTGCAGATCTTGCAAGCGGAGAAACACTTGAAGCAATACGTGAAGAAAGAAAAAGCTATGAGCAATCCCAGTTTCAAGCACAAAAACTTGTCGATGCATTAGACAGCCGTGCAGGGAAACTTGAGGATGCGAAGGACCGTCAAGAGGCTGAAAACGTAATTGCTGAAATACGTCAGCAACTCACGTTCAATACGCTTGAACGCCTAGCAACTTTTGAACGCGTTGGCCTCGATGCTTCAACGCCTATCGATCGCTCGCTCGCAATCGGTATCTCAGGATGGATACGAGGAGCGGCAACTGCTACTGACAATCTCAAGCTTGCACTCTCAACGGTCAATGTACGCAATCTCTTGCAATCGTATTTATGCAGCGAAAACCTTGAGCAGAGAAAAGAGCTCCGACGTCTGCTTGCTGAAGAAGAGGCTTTTGATGCTTCTACGCTTGCCGCAGTTGCACGCCTTATGCGTCCTCCATTGGATATCCCTGCCGAACAATCACCTGGTCTCTACACAATCGATGTGCCTTACTTTGACGGACAGGAAACCACTCCTTGTCTCGTTCAACTCCCACGTGAATATGACCCACTTCGTAGATATCCAGCAGTGATCTCCCTGCATAGCGAATGGTCAACACCGCTCAATCAGATCGAGTGGTGGGCAGGTATGCCTGGACAAAACGGTGAGCGACTGGGCCATGCAGATCGTCACGGAACAATTATCATTGCGCCAAAATGGTCACGAGACAGCCAGGCGGCTTATGAGTATTCCGCACGTGAGCACGCTCGTGTCCTCAATGCTCTCCGCATGGCAACAAAATATTTTTCAGTCGATACGGATCGTGTTTTTATTTCAGGACATTCAGTTGGAGGAGATGCTGCATGGGATATTGCATTCTCTCATCCTGACTTGTGGGCTGGTCTTATTGCCATTGCACCTTCGTCTGGAAAGTATATTCCTCTGTACTGGAAGAATGCTGTTAATCTTCCTCTCTACTTTGTTGGCGGTGAACTTGATGCTGGTACATTCCAAAATAACGTTGCTGATCTAGACCGGTATTTCTCAAAAGGATTTGACTCAACCTACGTTGAATATCGTGGCAGAGGCCATGAGCACTTTTCAGATGAGATCCTTCGGATCTTTGACTGGATGATCTTGAAAAAAAGAATGTTCTTCCCATCTGATATTGAAGTCGTCTCTATGCGACCATGGGATAATTTTTTTTGGTGGCTGGAAATGAATGGACTCCCCCCAAAAACACTTCTTCTCCCAGACGACTGGCCAAAGCCAAGAACGAAGATGCCTTTCACTATTACAGCGAAAAGAACCTCTGGAAACTCTATTTCTGTTCGCTGTGGAGCTCGTGATGTCACTGTTTGGGTTTCTCCAGAAATGATTGACTTCCGTCAACCTGTCACCATTACACTCAACGGCCGCCGTCTTTTCAAAGGAGAAGTGACGGCTGATCTGGACGTTATGCTTGAAGACCTACGGCTTCGAGGCGACCGGCTGCATCCTTTTTGGGCGAAGTTTCAATCAGAATGAAACCGGTCTGGTTGAAACAAACTGAAACCGTTGCGACATCTTTTTTGATGCTATTTGCTATCTTGATAGAGATGGACGTCCTGCTGTGGGAATGGAATAGACACACCAGACCTATCAAATTCCCTCTTTACAGCGGCGGTAATGTCCCAGTAGACCGTCCAGTAATCACTGGTTTTTGCCCATGGACGCACAACATAATTTACTGAAGAATCGGCTAATTCGTTCAACCGAATGACGGGAACTGGTGTTTTGAGTATGAGTGGGTGCGACTCTATGATTTTTTCAAGGATGCTCTGCGCTTTGTCAACATCATCTTCATAGCCAATGCCAAATGTAAGATCGACTCTTCGTGTCGAACTGGCCGTCGCATTTGTAATTGTATCACTTCCTATTTTGCCATTGGGGACAATCATTTTCTTGTTATCGAAGGTTCGAATGGTGGTTGAAAGAATATTCATTGAATCAACGATCCCATGAACTCCACCTGCATCGACGACATCACCAACATCAAATGGCCGATACGCAAGAATGACTAAGCCTTGGGCAAAATTCGACAGAGTTCCCTGAAGCGCCATACCGACCACAAACGCACTTCCTCCAATCAGAGCAAGAAGTGGGCTTGTGTCTATCTCCAACGCGGAGAGTGAAACGGCGACCCCCAAAAGAATCGTTGCCTGACGAATAACATTCACGAGAAATGTACGAAGCAAAGAGGAAATGCCTTTTACTCTACAAATTGCACGCTCTGTAATTCTGCTCAGAAACTTTGCTAACATCCATGACACAAACAATATCAAAAGGAATCGTAGAATATTCCCAATCCAATGCAGTCCACCCTGAGGTGAGAATAGCCATTCCTGAACCACCGTCATTGCGGCACTTACAGTACTCACATCTACACCAACATCGCTCACAGCAGAAACATATAGTCGATATTCCTTCGGGTCTCCGCCTTTTCTCTCCCACTCAGCCAGTACGACTCGTAATCGATCGACGAGCACCGCTTGCTGTTGAAGCAACTTCTTGAGGTCTGAGCCTGCTGGCCGAGCTTCCTGAGGAGAAAGGGCTTGCAATGCACTCACTTCCTCGACTTTCATCTTTAGACGATCGCGCCAGAGTACTGCTAGCTTGGAAAGTTCATCGGCCGTAAGTGGACGCACTCGAGCCTTGAGTACGTCATGCGATTCAACAGCATTATCAGAAATAGGACCGTTTGGTGATCTCTCGTTGCCATCGTCACCCTGGACAGAGTGACAGGCGACACTCATGGCAGCGACCAACACAATAAAAAAAAAGGGCAATCGAAATAGATTCCCCCTCGCAAGACATCTGAAATGTCGAATAGCCAACGGCATCAAATGCCTCCCCATTACTCATCAGCAATCAGAAATCAGCGACCGACTGGCGTTACAGGGCGTCTTGCAACTTCGCCTTCAGGCCCCTTTGGCAAAGAAAAACCAGTAATGCACCACCCATCAGAAAGAGTCTGAAGACCAACACCACCGACCCCTAAATAATGGCGAATGACATCAAACTCGGGTAATAAACTCCCATCAATTTTTTGCTCTCGTACACTTCCTTCCTTACCATCTCCGAGAATACCGTTGAGCAGTTGCCCAAGCATGCTCTTTGACTTCGGCATCATGCCTTGCCGCAATGTCTCATATGTTGGACGAATGGCTTCGTCCTCTCGATTGAATGAACCCGCTGCAACACTTCCGGGCAAAAGCTTTGATAATTCTACAGCTGCAACCGAGTAATCTCCTGACGCTGCTAGTGATTCCCCACTTTCCGGAGTTGCCAGCACTCTTTCAAGAAAGTCTCGATGCGAAGCAATGAGCAAGTATCCATGAGCAGTCGTTACTGCCGAATGTGGCAAAAGCTTCTCCTCACGCTCACGAAGCTGTTGGCGACGACGACGAGCCGTCCGAGAATCATCAGCATGGGGAATGGCCCCTCCTGGTGTTTCGATCTCAAGCGTCGGAATCTCCATTGTGCGGTCAATAAGCTCCCAGATGACATACCCGTTGGACTCAACTCGCTGCATGTCTGGATCAGTCGCCATACTTTTACCCACTGTCTCAGCAACTTTTTCAGGATTCGTCGTCTTGATCGCAATAACAAGACGTTCGCTTTCCACACCTATTGGTTCAACATAATCACTAATCACGGTTACTTCGTTCCCGAAACATCCGACCAAATCTTTTTCAACATCAATTTGCGGACCATCAGGATCCTCTTTGAGGGAGGCAATGACATCATCGAACACACCTTTTTCTCCCACGATATCATCGACTAATGGCTCAATCGATTGAAAGGCATTTTGTAGATCCCACCGCATGGACAGCCAACTGGAAATATCTCGGGGAGCCCAATCCGGAGGCAAAATGGACTCCACATTGGGAAAGTGCAGCAAACGAGCTGCCCCATCAAAACGATCAACAGCAAACGGCTCCCGCCCAGCAAGTGGTGGAGCATAAATCATGGCGTGATGCCGCATTTCATAAATACCATCGTCAAAGGCGACAACCCCACCTGCACCCTTGATGACATCAAAACCCTGTCGACCAAGAATCGATAGATAGTCGGGCCCCTTCCGCCTTTCGCGAGGTGGATTTGTAGCTTTGTAGCCTGCAGCAAAGCTGAATGGATCTATGTACCAGCGTAATGGAGCGACTGAATCTGCCATGTGCTCTCCACAGTGCTTTGCGACTGCAGCAAACGTATCATGTGATGCAAGATTATCAGCTCTCCCTTGCTTGAGTGTCGCTAAAACGTCTGCGACAGTTGATGCATGATCACCAACAACTAACGCACCTGGCACCGTCGCGAAAGCAACACGAAGCTCACGCACGTCTGCTACGTCTCTCACTGCATCGTCAGCACTTGGTGGCAACGCATAAATCCGAATCTCTTCCGGCATGCCCTTCACTGAAAGTTTTCTTGACTCTTGATCAATAAGCCTTTTCTCAATTTTCTCTAACAGGGCATCGGCTTCATCTTCATGACCAGTCGTATCAACGAGAAGGACGGTGGCTAACAACCCATTCTCTAGGCCGATCGCTGCTGCAGCAATTTCACCACCTGGAACTTTTTCAAAGTCTTCTAGTCTTAGGCCAAGTTTTGACAGACGTTCACCACCTGACTCAGAAAGCTGCCGACGAAAGCTTTCAATAAACGGTTTCATACTTGGATCTTTAGTGAGCTGACCGTATGTTGACCGGCTAAAAGCTTCACTAAATCCCCTGCCGTCAGGAATGCTTCTCCAAGCTGTGGTTGTCGCAGGGAAGATTGTTTCACTCGGCGGAAATGATTCTGCGTGGGAACACTTTGCTGACACAATCACCAACAAACCACAACTGACCGCCACCTTCATGTAGGGTAACAATCGTTCCTTTATCAATCCGTGCACAGCAGCGCTCCTTCTCGAGATGGCAAAATTAGCATCACCAGACTTCCCGACTTCTATCGAACAAGTCACATAGATTTCTCAACAATCAGAGTAAGAACTTACCCATCTTATGAATAGTCGTATTCTTAGTCCGTTAAGGTGGAGAGCATCGGTGAACTAGGGGGCGATGTGCCCCAAATTCCTACTGCCAGATTCCTACTGAATCCTGTTCAGCTTCGAAAACTCACCGTTAAGCACTAAGGATTCGTTGCAATACGTTCATGATATTCGACGCACTTAAGGTGGTGATAACTGGAGCAAGAATACTGAGTTGAAGGGCAAAGGAGGTTTCCCTTGAAACGGACATGGACTGGCATGCAAACCCGACCGAGAGCACGACAAGGCCAGTCACAACGATGGCCCCAACTACCACCATTCCAGGTACTGGACCAACCGTTGAACCCAAAGACACAATGGAGGCAACAAGCGCCGGCCACCCCAAAACTATTGCGTACCGAACAATCGTCTCAAATGTTGTTCTCCTCCATTGTACTGCATCGAACCACCGATAATGCCAGGAAGATGATTGCACTAACCATGCCCATGATGAATCACCGTCTTCCACAAGGCCGTCACCAAGTGCTACAGCAGGCCCCGACAGACATACCATCAACATCGCACCCACCACCACAGCCCATGATGTCTGGCGGGGATCGAGAAGTAACCAACCCGTCATCACAAATAGCATCGTTGCCATCGCGATAGACATAAGCACACGCCGAGCAGGTGTACGTGATATTAGGCCAAAGCATATTTCAACACTTCTTCGCGGCAGTTTTTCAGAAAAATAATTTTTTGTACGCCAGTGTCCAAAGCATATGGAAATCACAATGGCACCCAACCAAAGCACAATCGCGAGCATCCATGACGCAGAAAATTTTCCCAGAATGACTGATGTAAAACCCACAAGCATACAGATACTTGCATAGTCAGCAGCAGCTACTCCTTGTCGCAAGACAGCCCACAGCATGGCCGCCATCAACAATAGCGCAACACTTGATACCACTATTACAGAAAGCACTTGATGAGAGTCCGTCATGTCTATCCATAGACACGCGCCTATCAACATTCCTATCAATGGCCACACAAGACGGCTCAAGAAGCCCATACGCGTGATAGATATTCCAAATCCCTTCGGAAGATCCCCAATCGCTGCCATTACGGCACATGAAGCGGTGATCATGGCATTGAATGGTTGCATACTCATGGCACTTGCGGCAAGCATTGCGGACAGCCATGATGCCGGCCGTCGACTATCGATACCAATCAGTATGCGCCACGCTGAGAACCTCATGAATCACACCCCAAGGACCAATACCGATACGTCAGTGCCTTGGACGGCTTCCACCCTGCACCCGTAAGGGCAGGCCAAGAATTCGCAGAAATCCTTCAGCATCATCTTGGTTATAAGAACCTCCCCCCTCCATAGAGGCTATCGCCGCATCATAGAGGCTATTCGGGCTCATGCGGCTCTTCACAAGCATATTGCCTTTATAAAGATCGAGTTCAACAGAACCGGAAACAGGCTTCTCTACTTCTCGAATGAAGGCCAACAAGGCGTCCATTTTTGCACAGTACCATAATCCGTAATAGATCATCTCAGCCACTTCGGGCGATAACCGATCCCGAAGGTGAACAAGATCTCGGTCCAGAGTAAGTTGTTCAACCAGACGGTGTGCTTCATAAAGAATGGTCATTCCCGGCGCTTCATACACACCACGGCTTTTCATGCCAACCAATCTGTTTTCAACAATATCGGTGCGGCCGACACCATTGCGTCCACCTATCTCGTTGAGGAGCTGCACGATCTCGTGAGCCTTCATTGGCATTCCGTTGACCTGTACTGGAACGCCTGACTCAAAACAAATCGTCACCGACTCAGGTGTATCAGGAGCCTCTTCTGGAGACACCGTCATTCCAAAATCGACCAAACGAAATCCATCAGTCGTTAGTTCTTCAAGCAACCCGGCTTCATAGCTCGTATGCAAGCAGTTTTCATCTGAACTGTAGGGCTTGCTTTTTGATGCCTTCACCGGGATCTTTTTTTCTTCACAAAACTCAATCAGTTCTTTCCGCCCAGGAAAACGATTTCGAAATTCCTGCATGCGCCACGGTGCAAGAACGGTGATTGCCGGGTCAATAGCCTCAGCAGCTAATTGAAAACGACACTGATCGTTGCCTTTTCCTGTTGCGCCGTGAGCATAGACTGTCGCTCCCTCTTGATGGGCAATGTCAACACATACCTTACTAATGAGTGGACGCGCGATTGATGTCCCAAGAAGATATGTTCCTTCGTAACGCGCCTGCCACTGCATTGTTGGGAAAGCAAAATCTCGACAAACTTCCTCACGCACATCTGCGATCAATGCCTTCACAGCACCACATTCACGCGCTTTTTTGAGTGTAGCCTCTCGATCTTCGCACGGCTGACCGAGGTCAACATATACTGCGATTACGTCATATCCCTTATCAATCAGCCAGCCAAGAATTACTGACGTATCTAAACCACCAGAATAAGCCAGCACACACTTTTTATTCATTGAATCCTCTCATACCTCATGAACCATTGCCATATTGTGTCCACCCGTCCCGAAACCGATACCTGCCACAAGAACAATACGATCGCCACGCTGCAAACGCCCTTGCTCTAACCCCCACTGACTGACGTGCTCTAATAACTGATTGACATCTCGAGATGCGATGTTTGCAACTGGTGTTACACCCCAGTACAACGACATTTGCCTGAGTGTCGACGCATTATCAGACAGACCAATTGTGGGAACGGCACCTCGCCGTTTCGAACGGGCGATAGCCGTTAATCCACTCCGACTGGCAACAACAAAAAGCTTTGCCCCCACTTCCCCTGCAATCCGACTTGCTCCATCAACAACCGCTTGAGTAACTGGATGAAGACCATCAATAAGGAACTCTGGTGACGGAAGAAACTCTTGAACGGGAACGCCGATACTTTTCTTTTCCCCGAGAAAACGACCACCCATGTAGTGCCATCGATCTGCAAGGTATTGCTTTTCTGTCTCTCTCGCAATTCTTCGCATCATGTCA
>JBDOMS010000282.1:0-2764 GCA_039831735.1 Pirellulales bacterium | reverse complement strand
AGCTGGAGTTCGAGGCAGATTGTTCCCCACGGACACGCCTCAGGCCTACTCAAGTGTTCCATCGATGCCTACTACACTTCCTGCCGTACCGGTGCCTCCTCCGACAAATGTTGTCACCTATCCTACGACAACACATCCTGCGCCAGCTGTTCCACAAGAGGTTGAAGCATCGAATGTTCGCAGCCGTCCCTTTGTTGCACTTTTAGAAAGTACAGCGTCGTTGTTGAAGGGTGAAGAGACTGAGGAAGGGGTAGAAGAGCCACCGATGAAGGTATCTGCTCCCGTTCCGCAACCACTGCAACTTGATTCTCCAGCTGTTGCAAATATCGCTCCCCAAACGTCACCGACTGAAACTGCTTCCATGGCAATGGAGGGCTTTTGTCCGGTGACGCTCATAGAGAAGGGAGCGTGGGTTGAGGGCAATACTCAGTGGGGTGCGCGGCATAGGGGACGAGTCTACCTCTTTGCTGGACCCGTTGAGCAACAGGCATTTTTCGCATCACCAGAGCGATACGCACCCGTGTTGTCAGGAGATGATCCCGTCTTAGCGTTGGATGCTGGCCGCAATGTGCCAGGTGATCGTCGTTTCGGGCTTACCTACGAGTCACGAACATATTTATTTTCTTCTCCAGAAACACTTAACGCATTTTCGGCAGCTCCCGAGAAATATGCTCGTCGTGTTATGGTTGCAGAGAATGGTTCAACGCTTTCTACAGGCACAATACTTCGGTAGATGTTCGCTTGAGTCAACATGAGGCAATGCTGCATGTAGACTTAGGGAGATGATCTACGTTTTCATTCTTTTTGCTTCCATTGCTGGTACACTCGGCGCCGTATTTGGTGTGGTCTGTGTTCGGGGAAGTACAGCTGTATCAGCAGCGGTATGGGCATTGGCAGCATGGATGATGCTTGCCTTTGACGTGATACTGCGAGGCAACGCCTACCTCACAGCCCCAGGAACGGTTGCAAGTATGCGATTAGTTGTGGTGTCACTCTCTGTCTGTCCAGCTATGTCTCTTCTGGGTGCCAAACGGCCCCAGCACGGAGTATGGCAATTCATTGTTGCGTCTCTTGCTTGTATTTTGGTCCTTCCTGTCGGTCGATCAACTGTTGTCTTGCCTGGAAGTATGCCGAGTGTGCATGTCTTGGCTGCAGTATTTATGGTTGTGCTTATTTTTGTCGGTTGGATGAATTTCATTGCAACTCGTCGCGGACTTGCAGCAACACTGATCGCATGTGCGCAATTGATTTACATGGCACCATTTCTGCCAGGCTTCAAAACGATTCGTCCAAACGGAGGCGTTGAGTTTTCTGTTTTGGAGTGTTCTGCTGTGATCGCGGCGGCCAGTGGCACACTCCTTGCGGTGTGCCAGGCGTGCTGTAAACGAAAATACGTTATCCAACAACGAACTCGTGACAGTATGCTAAGCCGTGTTATTGATCCACCGTTTTTGGCATTTCGTGAAACATTTGGGGCAGCCTGGGCTCTAAGAGTTGCCGAGCGGTTTAATCAGATAGCTGCCTCGCGGGAATGGCCATGCAAACTCTCTTTTCGAGGGTTGGATGACCCGGATGATGACGAAGATGAACGGTGGCATCGAGATGCTGAGAGGGCCTTTCTAGCCCTGATGCACAGATTTGTGAGTCCTGCTTGGCTGACTCGACATGGTGTGGATCGAACTGACCGGCCCCGGCATGCGTAACTAGGTCACCAGGATGATGTATGGCTCCTCATGGCCCAAATGGTCACAGGGCGTTATACTTTGTCTCCTCGTTCAATTATGTGACGAGTTCGTATTACACTTTTTGGAGTTGTTTCATGGCTGATGATAAAACAAACCCTGCTCAAGAACAGGCAGCTGTTCCGGTTGATGAATCCCATATTGTTGCGACGTATGCAAACTTTTGTCGTGTGACGGGCACACCTGAAGAGCTGATTGTTGACTTTGGTCTCAATAAACAGGTTGGTGGTAATTCTGCCGAAACAATCCAACTCAATCAGCGGATCATCGTAAATTTCTTTACTGCAAAACGTTTGGCGGCTGCACTTGTCATGGCAGTACAGCGTCATGAGCAGGCGTTTGGACCATTAGAGACAGATGTTCAAAAACGAGTTGTGCAGCCTCCAAAAGAAAAGTCATAGGGTCTGTGTCCCGATCCGTACCAGCCCCGGTTAGTGGCTGACTTACACTTCCGATCGTTTTTATGAGCACTGTTGATCCCCAGTCCGTCGAAGAAGCACGGCAACAAATCCGTGCGCTCGTAGCGGAAATCGAGGCGTTGTCAAAAAATGACTTGGAACAAGCCGAGTTTTTTCGCGGGCTCTTGGATCGTGTTCTTGAGGCGATGGGTGCGGTGGCTGGTTTGGTGTGGTTGACTGGTGAGCAAGGTCGTCTTGAGCCTATTTGTCACCGAGGGATGGAGAATTCTGGTCTATCCGATAGCGACGAATCACAGCAAGCCCACGGTCAACTTGTGCAATCGCTTTTGGGGAGTCCGGGTGGATTGCTTGTGCCACCGAAGGCATCTTTGTCGGGGCAAGATGGGAAGGCGGTTGCGACGAACCCAACGGACTTGCTGGTTGTAGCGTCTCCAATTGATCAAGCTGGAAGTCGAACGGGCCTAATTGAAGTATTTCATCAGCCAAATGAGATGGCTGTGCAGCAGGGCTATCTCAAGTTTCTTGATCAGGTTGCAGTCGTCGCAAATGGATACCTTGAGCGACAGCAACTTCGAACACTTGATGATCAACAAACGACTCTCG
>JBDOMS010000624.1:7937-12317 GCA_039831735.1 Pirellulales bacterium | reverse complement strand
GGCTGCTGACTCCTGCTGAAATCCGTTCATTGGTTCTTGCCGAACTCGCAATTCAACCCTCTAGCATCGTTTGGGATGTTGGTGCGGGCAGTGGATCTGTCAGCCTTGAGGCAGCACGTCTAGCTCACTCCGGGGAGACATTTGCGATTGAAATGGACCCAGACGATCACCAGCTCATCACAGAAAATGCAGAACGATTTCAGGTCCACAATCTCCGTGCTGTACTTGGTCAGGCTCCTGAAGCATGGGCAGACTTACCTGATCCTGATGCGATCTATGTTGGAGGAAGTGGTCGTCATGTTGCAATGCTTGTCGAAGAAGGGTGGAAGCGGCTGAAGCCTGGTGGGCGTCTTGTCACATCATGTAATAGCATTGAAAATCTGTCTGCGGTTTATACATTCCTTCGTACGCAATCAAATGATGCTTCCTATTGGATGGTAAATATTGCCCGAGGCATTGAGCAGATGGACCGAATTCGATTTGAAGCTATTAATCCGGTCTTCTTGATGGCTGCGACAAAGCCCCTGTGACAACACGATCATGACAGAATCTCTTCTTCCGGATGCGTTGGACGTTCTTGCTGTCGGTGCCCATCCTGATGATGTTGAGATTGGGTGTGGTGGAACATTGGCCATGATTGCATCGCAAGGGTATCGGGTTGGTATCGTCGATATCACGGATGGTGAGCCAACCCCCCGATCAAGCGGTCCTGAAGAAAGGCTGGCTGAGGCGGAACAAGCTGCTGCGGTCTTAGGTGTTGTGCATCGTGAAAACCTTGGCTTTGATAACAGAAAGCTTTTCGATTCATTTGAGGTTCGGGTCGCCCTTGCAAAAGTGTTTCGCCGGTATCGCCCAAGGCTTGTACTTGGCCTGGGTGCAAAAACTCCATTGGCGTCTCCTGATCACGCGCAGGCGATGGCCATTACCGAGGCGGCCGTGTTCTACTCGCGCCTGACAAAATGGGATGACACATTTGATGGATTACCTGTCTATACCGTGCCCAAGTTTCTGACCTATTTTCTTTTTGCTGGTCTGTCTGATGTCCCGCATGGTCATTGGCCACTCGTCATAGGTATCAATGAGTTTCTTGATGTGAAGTTGAATGCGATTCGATGCTACCCGTCACAGTTTCCACCAGAAAAAGCACATGTTTTTCCTCGTGTTCGCGCTATGGCAGAAACAGTAGGCATTATGAGTGGTTGTTCAGCCGGGGAGATTCTTGCCAGTAATCAAATACCGTGCCTTATGGATCCCATGCGCGTTCTCTTTCCGACAGTATCATGATTACGGAACCAGTAGCGGAATCCATAGAGTTCCATTGACTGCTGGGATTTTTCCCGATGAAGGCATGGTTGACTCCACTGCATCACGAAGCATGGTGGAAAGTCTTGTAACGGTTTCAGTATGTTTGTTTGATGTAGCCAGGTTTGTGAGTTCTTGTGGATCTGACTCATGGTCGTACAATTCTCGACCGTGGCGGCCCTCATCCCATTCGGTGAAACGCCAGCGGGGTGTTCGTAAGGAGTATCCAAAAAAGGATTCTCGGTCTTTTCCTTGACGTCGCATCACCTGGGTAAGAGCCCAGCCGCGTCCTTGCGTACTTGTGTCTGCCAGCATGGGAGTAAGGTCTTGTCCTTGAATATTTTTTGGCGTCTCCACATTGCATAAGTTTGCAAGGGTTGGGAAAAGATCAACCTGGGAAACCGGTGTTGATGAAACGGTACCAGGAGTCGAAATCTGGGGCGCCACAATCAGCAGTGGTACGCGTGCACTTTCCTCAAAGAGACTTTGTTTCTGCCACAGCCCATGCTCTCCTGTGTGATAGCCATGATCGCTGGTAAAGACAATGATGGTGTTGTCCATCAAGCCATTTTTTTTGAGTGCATCAAGGACATGACCAACCTGTGCGTCCATAAAGCTAATACTTGCGTAGTAGGCCTGAAGCGCTTCTCGCCTTAAGGCATCTGTGAGTTTGTCCTGTTCTTTCTTGTAGCTGCCAAGAGCAGGTGCTGGAAGATCAGCCTGATCCTGTTGGACATTCTGAACAACTCGCATTGAAGACTGAGGGTACCAATTGAAATAAGGATCCTTGGGGGCAACATAGGGTGTGTGCGGTCGAAAAAAACCAACGGCTAGAAAAAAAGGTCGGCTACGGTCTCTTCCGCAGCGTTCCAAAATCCATGCAGCATCTCGGGCCAGCAAGCCATCGGTGTGTTCAGCATCTGGTCGTGGTGAGGCGTACCACGAAAGTGTGCCGCCAAATTGACCAGGACGGAGTGAAAAAATATCTGGTTCTTCTTCAAGTCGGTCAACTCCAACTGGGTTGAGTTCAATTTCCCATGAAGCTGCATCATCATGGCCGTCTGTGCCAACGGACTTTGGCACATGGTAATGAAAAAGCTTGCCGATACGTGTCACGAAGTACCCAGCTTGGCGGAAGGCCTGTGGCATACTCGCCTGTTGAGGAATGGATTGCCTGAATATCTGTGCATTGGCAAGGATACCTGTTGCGTTTGGATAGAGACCTGTAAGAAATGAATTCCGGCTCGGACCACATAATGGAAAGGTGCAATAGGCTCGTTCAAATCGTACTCCTCGCGAAGCAAGGCGATCAATATTTGGTGTATGGGCTAGCGGATCCCCATAACACCCAAGCAGCGTGTTGAGGTCATCGGACACAATGAAAAGTACATTGGGCCGTACAGGGGCAGATGGTTCTGCTGCGCAGAAGTTGTTTATGCTGACAGGCAGAAAGATGAAGAAGAAGACCATGTAAAGGCGGGGCATGCTCATGACAGGCTCCAGGGAGTAAAAACATTCATTTGATTGGACTACGAAGATGAAATACGACAGCCAACACGAGAAATATACATGATGCACTGCATGCAGACTGGCTGGAGCTTCCTATGAGTGACGGGATTGTCCAGATGCTCGGAAACCATGTGGTTTACAAAAATGACAACCTGCCTCAGATTTTCAATGAAACGATCATGATGTACGTGTGACAGGCGTTGCAGAATGCCGTTGTGTGGTGTGAGGGCAGGGAACGCAAGACAAGAAGAAAAGCAACTGGTCCCAAAGCTTTTTTGAGTTTTACACAGATAAGCATGCATGATACAGGTGTCGTCCGCTACAGCGACATGATCGGCAGTATGGTCCACAACATTGCAGCAAGAGTAAAACCAAGGATGGAGACTGCAGTTGAGATTACAGTCCACGTCTGAAACGTCTGTTTTTCAGTCATCAACATGTAACGACTGACAAGCCAAAAACCACTGTCATTCACATGCGAAACAGCTGAAGCCCCAGCCGCGATCGCTACCACAATAAGTGCAAGTTGGGCTTGCGACAAGCCTTCTACCATTGCTGTCATGAGACCTGCTGCAGTCACCATGGCAACAGTTGCTGATCCTTGTGCAACACGAACAAATAGGGCAAACAAATAGGCTAAGAGAAGAACGGGAATACCCCAGCCCTGACAAACCTCACGCAGCGCATCACTGACACCGCTTGCACCCATAACTCCCTTGAAGACCCCTCCTGCTCCGGTAATCAAAATGATAATCCCTGCTGGACCGAGAGCCTTTGTCGTGACATCCATGAGTTCCTGCTTATCATAGCCTCGGCAATATCCAAAAAAGACAAGGGCTAAAACAGTTGCAATCAAAAGAGCAATGATTGGATGACCCAAAAAGTACAAAAGCTTTAGTGGTAAAGATGCTTCTGCGACAGCGTACGATACTGATGCGGCATATTCATCCCGTGTCAGACCCGTGTCGATACCAAGGACGAGATATTCCTTCACAATCGTACCAATTAATATCATCAGGATTGGAAAGCCAATCATTGCAAGAACGGTTAGAAAGCTGGGAAGGTTTCCTTGGTCTTCGTCGGGGCCCGCATCAAATTCCTCGGGAGGCGCAATGTAGAGTCTTTGAGACATCTTGTGGGGAAGCCAGATGCCGCAAATGATCGCCGTGGGGAAGCCGACAATACATCCAAATAAAATGACCCATCCAAGACCAACTCCAAGTTCATACGCGACCCAAACAGGTCCAGGAGTAGGTGGAACAAACGCATGGGTCACCATTAATCCTGCAAGCAGTGGCAGGCCAAATGCTAAAACCGATTTTCCTGTCTTGTTGGAAAGTGCGTACAGGATCGGTGCCAAAATAACCAGTGCGACGTCAAGAAATACCGGGATCGAGATGATGAATCCGGTGACGACCATTGCCCAGGATGATCGTTTCTCACCAAACAATCTTAACAGTGATCTGGCTAAACTTTGAGCCCCACCAGAATGCTCTAATAATGATCCGAATATTGCCCCTAAGCCAATGATCGTTGCAATAAATCCAAGACTGGATCCCATGCCACGCT
>JBDOMS010000624.1:2215-7927 GCA_039831735.1 Pirellulales bacterium | reverse complement strand
ATTTGCAAGTTCGAGATCGCCTGCTCCTCCTGTCAATTCTTGTGATGATCCGATTGCAACAAATAGACTTGCCAACATAAGGGACAAAAATGCCTGCACTCGCAGCCTCAGGATTAGGAAGAGGAGGAGTGCAACAGCTGCAATCATCAAGCACAAAAGATACGTCAACGAGAGTGAATTCTTGGAAGCAGCTTCACCGAACAGGATGCCCGGCTGTCCAAGTAGAATAAAACATCGATTGGTTGGAGCGTAGAGATCGAACATGCACATGGTATTGAAGGATTCGTTGGTTGGTGATGTAGATTCACAGAATCGACAGTCAGTATGATAAAGTTCTGACGTAACCAAGACGACCGCACTCTCGGTAATCTTTTCCAGAACAGTCATGTCATGAGCAGTTTTTCGGCTAGAAAAGGATGATCCCTCCCGTCACGTACTCCTGAAGCGTACCATGCCTTCAACTATGAAAGCACTGATGCTCTCAACTCCAGGTTCCCTTGCGATTCGTGAAGTCGAAACGCCTGTTCCCGATACGGGAGATGTCCGTGTGCGGATAGCCGCCTGCGGCATCTGTGGAAGTGATGTTCATGGTTTTACTGGTGCCACAGGAAGGCGCATACCGCCACTCGTGATGGGGCATGAAGCTGCTGGGACGGTGGATGCCGTAGGTTCTGGGGTGTCTGATATCACTCCGGGAACTCGAGTCGCCTTGGATTCCACAATTTTCTGTGGTCAGTGTGAATTTTGTTCGGATGTGAGTGAGAATCTCTGTTCCCATCGCCAAGTGCTTGGGGTTTCATGTGGTGTGTATCGACGTGATGGATGCTTCGCAGAATATGTTGTCGTACCAAGGCGGTGTGTATACGAACTTCCTGATGAAGTGGATTTCATCTCGGCTGCCCTTCTTGAGCCTTTGACCATTGCATTACAGGCTGTGAATCTTGGAGATGCCGGAACACAGACACGATCGGCTGTTGTTGTCGGTGCTGGAACAATCGGTTTGGCTGTAGTGGCATCACTCAGAGCGAGGGGTGTGAAAAAAATTGCATCTATTGATCTCGATACAGCACGCCTTGAAGAAGCTCGTCGTCTCGGTGCAGACGAGGTGTTTCTTGCTGAGAAGGAGGTGGCAAAGCAGGCTGCCGCATGGGGTGCTGCATCTGTCGATACAGATGGAGCAGACCTTGTCATTGAAGCTGTTGGAGCCACGGAATCCGTGCACACAGCAATCGGCTCGGTGACGCGCGGAGGTACAGTTGTACTTGTTGGGAATGTTTCACCATCCATTGACATCCCTCTTCAGCATGTTGTGACGCGGCAGATTCGACTCCAGGGTTCGTGTGCTGCTGCAGGGTGTTATCCCGAAGCTATTCGTTTGGTGGCTTCCGGGGATGTCGACCTGTCAGGATTTGTCAGCCGAGTTGCTTCACTCGATGAGGGGCCAGAGTGGTTTAACCGTCTTCACGGCCGTGAGCCAGGTCTGGTCAAGGTTGTACTTGAACCGAAGTAAGGGGGAGTTGTGTCAGAGACATCACTGTTCAGTCTATCTGGTCGTCGAGCGATGGTCACAGGAGCAAGTCGTGGCCTGGGACTGCAGATGGCGCGGGCACTTGCTCGAGCCGGTGCGGATCTTGTCATTACCGCACGTGATGAGTCGTCACTTTCTGATGCCTGTCAAGAACTGAAAGCGTTTGGCCGACGAATCGAGCCCCTGTCTCTCGATCTTCGACAGGAAGACAGTATTCAGTCGGCCGTTGCGCAGGCAACTGCTACGGGAACACTCGATATTCTCGTAAACAATGCTGGTTGTAATATTCGAAAGCCGGCCCTTGAGGTCAGTTGGGATGATTGGAACACCATTCTTGATACCAATTTACGCGGTATGTTCTTTATGACGCAGGGGGTGGCTAAAACGATGCTGCCTCAGCAACGTGGCCGGATTATTAACATCGGCAGTGTGACAAGTGTCTTTGGATACGCAGGACTTGCGCCATACTGTGCAAGTCGTGGGGGCGTCAAGCAGCTTACAATGAGTTTGGCTGACGAGTTTGGGCCCTATGGCATTACTGTGAACTGCTTGGCACCCGGCTGGTTCCGAACGGCACAAAACGATGTGCTATACCGAGATGAGGAATGGCTGGCCTACCTCGTTGATCGTATTCCCTTGAGAAGGCCGGGGCAGGCAGAAGATCTTGATGGCACGGTTGTTTTTTTGGCATCAGACGCAAGTAATTATGTGACTGGACAGACGTTACTTGTCGATGGTGGAATTTCAACGGGAGCAACCCGTGCGCTGCCGGCACGTGGAGTAGCCAAGTGAGGAATCAAGCTGATGTGGACGTAGTGATTGTCGGCGCAGGAATTGCCGGCCTTGTGGCAGCTCGGGAGCTTGTATCGTCTGGTCTTCAAGTGGTGGTACTCGAAAAGTCACGTGGGGTGGGCGGGCGTATGGCGACAAGGCGGCTTGGCTCGGCAGTATGTGATCATGGGGCACAGTTTTTTTCAGTTCGTGGACGCGCTTTTGGCGCTTTGATACACGAAGCTCATGAGAAGAGAGCAGTGACACAATGGTGTGATGGGTTCAGTCGGGCGACTGCCAATGGAGGAGGCATGTTGCCTCCCGGCGATGGTCACCCTCGATGGTGTGGCACACATGGAATGACAAGTCTCCCAAAATATATTGCCTCTCAGATTGATGGGTCTCGGTGCTCTATTCGCACGCGTGTGAAAGTTCAATCTGTTGGAATAGAAAAGGGTGCTGTCACCATTGCATCGGATGATGGGAATACGGTGCGAGCATCTGCAGCCATGCTCACAACCCCTGTTCCGCAATCACTTGAACTGATGACACGAGGGCAGCTTGTGCCCCATGAGCTTGCACCGTCCGTTCTTCGGACACTTTCAGATATTGTGTACGAGCCCTGTTTTGCTCTTATGCTTCGACTCAATCGACCGAGTCGTGTGCCTCCACCTGGGGGTATTCAATTTGAGGCTGATGGGCCTGCGAACGGTCCTCTTGCCTGGCTCGCGGATAATCAGCAGAAGGGTATTTCTCCGGAACCTTCCCTGACAATTCATGCATCGGCTTCTTTTAGCCAGCGTCATTTTGATGATCCGTTGGAGGATGTTGCTGATCTGCTGACCGAGGCAGCGAGCCCTTGGTTTGATGGATCGCCTGCAGACACTGTGATGGATCGATCAATCCAACGCTGGAAGTATGCTCAGCCAAAAACAAATGTGTTGGAGCCTTTGGTGGCGGTAACAACACGGCCACCGATTGTGTGTTGTGGTGATGCGTTTGCGAGCCCAAAGGTTGAGGGGGCAGCATCAAGTGGTTTGGCAGGAGCTCGTTGGATAGCACGGGTGTATGCCGAGCAGGCAAAATAAAAGTTTTTCACTTTCACCCGAATCTAGGAATCATGCTTGCGGAAAAGGGTGACTCAAGTCGAAACTAATGACTCAAAGATGAAGATAGTTCATTCCCTGCATTGGAGTTTGTGCATATGGCTACCATGTCTACACCGACCAGTCTGTTACCTGAAGTAGAATCCTTCTTATCTGGTTCTCCTTTGACCAGTATTGTTGGGGGCAGAGATGTTCGTGGATCTGGCGGTGTCATGAAAACTCTTGATCCCGGCAGCGGTCAGGAGATTGCTGAGTTTCATACATTCTCAGCAAATGACATAAACGCAGCAGTGGATGCAGCCAACCATGCATTTCGTTCAAGTGGTTGGGCGTCTCTATCCCCCAATGAACGAGGACAGCATCTCCATCGTCTTGCTGACGCTGTGGAGAAGCATAAAGCAATTCTTGGGCAGATCGAATCACTCGATGCGGGCAAGATTCTCTGGCAGGCTGAAGGAGACATCCAGAATTGTATTGATACAATTCGTTATTTCACGGATATGGCCTGCCATGTGCAGAGGCGAAATGTTTTGGCCGTTGCGAACCATGAAGCATGGACCATGCGGCATCCCTGGGGTGCGTGCGGTTTTATTTTTCCATGGAATTTTCCGCTACTGCTCATCGGATGGGGTATTTCACCAGCTTTGGCAGCAGGAAATACAACCGTAGTCAAACCTGCTGAAGATACACCACTCTCAGCCATCTACTTGGGACGGTTGGCTCGAGAGGTCGGTATTCCAGATGGTGTTATCAATATTGTCTTGGGGACTGGGGCTGTTGCCGGGGCAGCGCTTTCAACACATCCTGGTATTAAGCGAATGAGTTTTACCGGATCACCGGAAGTAGGGCGTTTGGTTGGTGAAGCATGTGGTCGAAATCTGACTCCGGTGAAGTTGGAACTTGGTGGTAAAGGGGCAGCCGTTGTATTTGATGATGTGGATGTTGACACGACTTCCGAGAAGCTTGTTGGCGCAATCACATTCCATACCGGTCAGGTGTGCTGTGATGCAACGCGTTGGCTTATTCATAAAAGTATTGCACCAAAGTTCATCGATGCATGTTGTACGCGATTGAAAAACGTGCAGGTTGGTCATCAACTGTCAGAGGCTTCGATGATGGGACCGGTTGTCAATGCGAAGCAGCGGACACGAGTGCTTTCCTATTTGGAAAAGGGTCAAAAACAGGGGGCAGAGGTCATCCTAGCTGGAGGCGCTGCTGATGTGGCGGAAGAAAAAGGTTTCTATGTCAAGCCAGCTCTTCTTTCTGGATCACTCGATAACATCGCTGCTCAAGAAGAGATTTTTGGCCCCGTTGCATACATCACGACCTTTGATGATGAAGATCAAGCCATTGCCATGGCAAATGATACAGAATACGGTCTGGCCAACAGCGTTTGGACGAGTGATCCTGGTCGTGCAGCACGAGTTGCAGAGTTAATGGTGGCCGGGAATAGCTGGATCAATGCTCACAATGTATTCCCTCATGGTGTGCCGTATGGTGGAGTGAACAAGAGTGGCATGGGCGGCGGTGTCAACTCTATTGAGACGCTCTTCGATTACTGGCGTAGCCAATCTGTTGTTCGACCATTGTGAGTATGAGTCGTATCGAGTGTCTCAGATGAAGATACTGTTTGGTTGTTTTGCCTCGACTACTACTACTTCGTTATGACTGAGGTTGTATGCAGCCGGATGTAATTATTGTTGGTGCTGGACTCGCTGGATTATCATGCGCTCGTGAACTTTCACGCGAAGGACAGCAGGTGCTCGTACTTGAGTCGTCTGCATGTGTGGGGGGCCGTGTTGTCACAGAGGAGGTTGATGGGTTTCGTATTGATCGTGGTTTTCAGGTCTATAACGATGCATATCCTGAAGGTCATCGTTACTTTGATCCTCAAACACTTTCATTTGGGTATTTTGAACCAGGGGCACTTCTTTCCCACCATGGGCGGCTGCAATGTTTGTGTGATCCGTGGCGTCAGCCTTTTGCTGCCTTGCGTTCCATTCTTGATGGATCAATTGGCTTAATGGATGGTTTCCGAACAGCACGATTGCGATCGGAGGCAATTCATTTATTTCGAAAGCGAGAACTCGATCCAGATCTCATCACGCATGGAACAGAAAAAAATACAATTGATGAATTGCGCAACCGTGGCTTTTCAGAGTCGTTTATTCAGAAATTCTTCATTCCATTTTTTGGAGGGGTTTTCTTAGAGCGTCATCTTGAAACGGCAGCTTCAGTGTTTCTCTTCAACTTTGCAATGTTTGCATTGGGACGGGCATGCCTCCCTCGAGGAGGCATGGGTGCGCT
>JBDOMS010000624.1:0-2205 GCA_039831735.1 Pirellulales bacterium | reverse complement strand
GCTTCCGCATCAGATGGTGGCTGAGTTGCCCCAGAATGCTATCACCTTGAACACGTCTGTCATGAAAGTTGGGCCTGGATGGGTCAGACTACGCAGTGGTGAGGAAAGAAAAGCTCGGAGCGTGGTGGTCGCAACTGGAGGAACTACAGCAGGCCAGCTCTTGCCACCACAGTTCGGGAGGACAATGTCCATGCGACGAAACAAGGGGACGCGATTGATTGCGTTTGCAGCTCAACAATCGCCGCTCAATCGTCCCGTTCTGCTTGTTTCAGCTGAAACAGATGGAGTCATCGATAATCTCACTGTTCCCTCAGATGTTGTGGACGGATACGCGCCCCACGGGCAATCACTGATAACCATTTCTATTCGTCACGACTGTGACATGAGCGAACAAGATCTTGTTAAGTGCGTCCGAAATCAAGCAGGTGTTTGGTTTGGTTCTCAGCCTTTGTCATGGAGACATTTGAAGACGTTCGAGGTGCGGTATGCTTTGCCGGATGAATCGCCGGCAGCTCGTTTGAAGAGACCTGCGTCCTCGAAGCTCTCTGATGGCCTTTTTGTATGTGGTGACCACTGTACTTCTGCCTCAATAAACGGGGCACTCAAAAGCGGTCGATTGTGTGCTCAGCAGGTTCTCTCCAAAGGCTGACTGATCGGACTTTTGAAGACAGTCAGCACGACATCCGCCGAAATTTTTTTCTTGGTTAGCACAGAAGCAGCTTTTCGGTTATAGTCATATACGAGCGATTGAAACACTTGTTTGAAACCGTTGATTGGCAAGAAATGTCAGATGCAAAAACGATTGCCGGAAAGCGTTCTTGCTCCAGTGGATGTGACCCGCGCGAGCGATTGCTTGCGGCAGCGGGGCAACAGTTTGCTGAGCATGGGTTTGAGTCCGCAACAATTCGTGACATTTGCCTTGCGGCTGGAGTCAATGTTGCCGCAGTCAATTACTACTTTGGCGATAAGAAACGGCTCTACATTGAAAGTGTCAAACATGCTCACGAGTCACGGATGAAGCAGGTGCCTTTGCCAGCATCACCACCGGATCAATCCTCGGCGGATCGTCTTCATGACTTCATTGATAATCTTCTTGAAAGAATGCTTGGATTTGGTCGGCCTCGCTGGCAGACCCAACTGATGCTCCGGGAAATGCTTCAGCCAACAGAAGCGTGTCGAGAGGTTGTTGAAGATTATATTCGTCCTCATTTCGACATGCTGGTATCTATTCTTGGTGATTTGAGTCATAGCCATCGCTCTGCTGCAGACTTAAGGCGGATCGCGATTGGTGTTTTTGGTCAGTGTTTTCTCTATCGAGCAGCAGGAGAGTGTGTTGGTATGCTTGTTCCCGCTGAGGAAATGGAAGTATTTCATACGCCTTCGCAACTGGCAGATCATATTGTCCATTTCACATGTGCGGCCTTAGAGTCGTCTTCACCCCGTTCTTCCCTTAAATCATCCTCCCGGATTCCCAGATGACAATCGTTCGAACACTTGTACGTTGGGCTGCACCATTTCTTATTCTTGGTGTAGGGATTGGCATCTTTCTGGCCTTGGGAAAGCAGTCACCGCCACCTCGCGCACCGGTCACTACCGTGGAAGCTGTTCCTGTTGAGACTGCTGCAGTACTTCCAGAAGAAAAAGGCATTGATATTTCGACCGATGGTGTTGTCGTGCCCATTCGGGAAGTCACGCTGGCTGCAGAAGTTGGTGGGAGAATTATCATGAAATCACCAGCGTGTGAGTCTGGTGAATATGTGAAAGAGGGAACACTGCTGCTTCAGATAGATCCTCGAGATTATGAGCTCGATGTGGAACGATTGCAGCGTGAAGTGAAGCAAGCCTCTCTCGCCATTGAGGAAGTTGATGAAGAAGTAAAGCAGAATGCAAGTTCATTAGACTTAGCAAAAAAACAGGTGGAACTTGCGCATCGTGAAGTCATGCGTCTCGATGGGCTGACAGCCGAAGGTATTGTGACCAAATCGACGTATGATCTCGCTGTACGTGATGAACTCACTGCAAGCAACACCCTCAATGGTCTTCAGGGAAAGCAGAGAGTGCTTGCAAAGCGTCGTAATCGCTTTGTCGAGGGCAGGAGTCTCGCAGGAACAAATTTGAAACGAGCTGAACTTGATTTGGCTCGTACAAAAGTGTCGACGCCACTGACAGGAGTGGTGGGTGATGAGTTAGCTGAGGAAGATTCGT
>JBDOMS010000323.1:0-2798 GCA_039831735.1 Pirellulales bacterium | reverse complement strand
AATGCACTGCAAGCGGCTGAGGTTATCAATTCCTTAGATGACAGTGCTCAGGGGTCGGCTGATTATTGGGTGGCAAAAGGCGATGTGTTAAGCGACCAAGGGGCCGATGTCACAGACATCGCAGAGGCCTACGAAAAAGCTGTTACGATTGATCCAGGTCATCCTGCTGCCCTTTTTGCAATGGGTGTTCTGAATGATCGGCTTGGCAATGACAATGAGGCTGAGGCCTGCTATGAGAAGTCACTCAAACGGTATCCTGCAACTGTTGGAGCACTTATCAATCTGGGGTTGCTACACGAAGATCGTGATGAATTCACGAAAGCCCAGAAATGTTACAGACGGGTTTTGGAAGCATTCCCTGACCATGCTCGAGCCCGCCTTTTTCTCAAAGACTCGTCTGCATCTGACGATCTGCTCGCAAGTGAAGAAGAGGAAAAGCAAAAAGATCAACTTGATCAAATACTGACACTTCCTGTCACCGATTTTGAACTCTCTGTTCGCAGTCGAAATTGTCTCCAAAAAATGGGTCTTCTCACTCTAGGAGACCTTGCTCGGACATCTGAAGCGGAAATCCTAGGCAGTAAAAATTTCGGGGAGACAAGCCTCTCAGAAATTCGTGATATGCTTTCCTCAAAAGGCCTATCGCTTGGCATGCTATCTGATACTGCGTCGATTGAAGAACCAGCATTTGAGCCAGTCGAACCCTCTGCTGATGAGCAAGCCATTTTTGCTGCTTCAATAACAGAAATCAATCTTTCTGTTCGCGCACGAAAGTGCATGACCAAGCTTGGAATAAGCACGATTGGAGAATTGCTTCGGCGAACGGGCGAGGATTTGATGGAGTGCAAGAACTTTGGCGTGACAAGCCTTAACGAAGTCCGCGAAAAGCTGGCTGAACGAGGCCTTCGACTCCGTGGTGAATAAGAGCAAAAAAGCCATTTTAAGCCTTCTTTTAAGCACTCTTAAGGACGTGTGAACACAGGAAATAGTTGCTTTCTCGGGGCTTTGAAGATACGGTTGAGGGATTGAGTTGCTCCTGTTCAGCCCTTCAGAGTTTGCTTCATGACTGCTGCGAGTCTCAGAGAGAAGCCTGTTCGCGACCTTGCTCGCCTTGCCAAAAGACAAGGTGTGCCAGGATGGCATGCCATGCGAAAAGACGAACTGATCAAGGCCTTGGTGCGTAAAGCACGTTCCTCAAAACGTGATGGATCGGAAAAAGTTACTGATCTCATTGGTGATGGCCCAAGGACTCAAAGTAGTTCCCAAAGTGCCCTTGTTGCAAAACGGATTGCTGAAGCCCGCGAACGGCTCAATCAGGCAAAAAACTTGGTAAGTCGACCGGAGGGTGGACGCTCTCCTCGTCCTCTTAAGGATCGCATGATCCTTATGGTACGAGGCCCCCACTGGCTTCATGCTACCTGGGAAATTACGCCAAGGAGTGTCGAGCGGGCAAAGGCGGCCCTTGGATCAGATTGGCATGCAGCAAAACCGGTCTTAAGGGTGGTCAAAGTAGAATCTGAAACAACAACATCTGCTGAACAAGTAATCCGGGAGATTACCATTCACGGTGGTGTAAAAAACTGGTTTATTGATGTCCGTGAACCGCTTCGATGTCGAGTAGAGATTGGTTATTGTTCTGAGTCTGGTCGCTTTCATGGACTTGTAAAAAGCAATACCGTTACCACTCCAGCCATTTCTCATGGAGACACTCTTGACATGCACTGGGGAGAGATTGCTGATCAGTGTGAAAAAATCTATGCCATGAGCGGTGGCTTATCTCCTGAAAACAACAGCACGGAATTGAAGGAACTGTTTGAAGAACGACTACAGAAATCACTCACCCCGAGCAGCACACAACATGATTCCATTGCACGAGAACGAATTGGACATCCACCCGGTTCTGAAATGCAAGTCGATGCTGAAATGATTGTCTACGGTGTTACGCAACCAGGCATGCATGTGAGTCTTCAGGGGGAACCTGTCACTGTTGGAGAGAATGGAACGTTTCGCATTCGTCTCAATCTACCCAATAAACGACAGGTGCTACCAATTGTGACAAGTACATCTGATGGAATAGAACAACAAACTGTTATTTTAGCTGTTGAACGAAATACAAAATCTATGGAACCTGCTCGTCACGACTCTGACGAATAAGTATCCTCTACTCCATGGGAATGGGCCCTGAACCCCAAAGCCCCATAGATTGACAAGAATGTTTATTGCCAGACACTTTTCCAGATTGAACTCTTCGCTAAAATGGAGGGGTCGTCGAAAGGAGTGTGAGGCGATAAGTTTTCTGTCATGTTTGTGCTGCATCGACCCATGCCGGTGAGCTCTTAACGAGGCTCGTTGGGGGCCGATTCATTGTCCCGATTGCGTGTATAGCCGTTAACTGGCATAGAATGTGCCCGTCTTCGGATCACATGCCTCGGGGTTCAAGGCACCCCCGTCTTTTATCAAACGAGCTCTCTGCATAACGCGATGCCACGTCATTGCGATGGAAAACTTATCGCCCCAAATTCCTCCGACTTTCCTGCTTCAACCACGCATCAAATAGCGTCGCTGGATCATTCCGGAAAGTTTGTTGGAAGGCTTCCTCGAAACTTTGGCCTTCCCTCAGGAGTAACAGTACTTTTCCAAGTTTTGCCCCAGACGCACCAAGCCGATCCAGGAAAACAGATGCAACAATAGCAGAAGACTGCACATCCACACGTCCGTTCAAGAAATCACTGCAAGACGAAACTTTCCTGAGTGCCTCAGGTAGACCACTGCGGTTGTCTTGAGCTATCGAGGCGCGC